>JAKAJI010000282.1 GCA_021813825.1 Acidobacteriota bacterium
AGATACAGCGTGGCCTGGTAGAGCCCGGGCGCAAGCCCGGTTGCGTTGGCTGATACCTGCAGAAACGCCGGCCCGGTGCCGGATAGGGCGGAGACGTTCAGCCAGGAAGACGGAGGCTCATCGTAAACCAGCGTCGCGGTCCAAGGTGCGGAGGAAGAACCGAGGGAGAGCGAAATCTGCCCGCTGGGGGCGATTCCTTGTTTGAGCTGCAGGCTTGCGGGGGCCGCGCTCAGCGCGACAGGCGCCTGGGACGGGCCCAGGAACGAGGTGGAAACGGCGGCATTCACGTTGTTTCCCGAGGCGTCGACCCCGCTTACCTGTGCAATGATCGTGGCGGGCGCGTTCACACCGGTCCAGCAAAGGCTCGTCGCAAGCGAGCCGCCGGAGGGAAGCTGCGTCGAGCCGAAGTAATAGGCGAGTTGCGCGGAAAGATCCGTTCCGCCGGCGGTGAAGTGGTTCAGCGCTACGGCAACGCCGGCGGTTTCCTGAAGCACTAGCGTTTGCCGCCAGGGGCACGCCGGGTCGGATCCGTTTTGCCGCACCGACGCCGGCACGCTGGTCAACTTCAGCGACGCCCCGGCCGACGGCCCAAGAAACGAGACGGTCTGGCTGACGGACCAGGGTGTACCACTCGAGACGTCGGCTCCTCCAAGCTGGATCGTGCCACTGACTGGGGGTGCGAGATTCTTCATGCGAACCGAAGCGGTGAGCGAGGCGAACGCGGAAAGTGTTGTTGAGCCAAAAAACTGAGCGATCTGGCCTGAGTAATCCGTGCCCAGAATCTGAAACTGAGTCACGTTCGTCGCTATGCCCGTGGTTTCGTTGAGTTTTATGGTGAAGAACCACGCGTAGCCGCTCGAATCCGGCGTGGACTCCGGCACGGGATTCGGCGTGATGGTGATGGTGACGTGGGGCGGGCTTCCGCTGACGGTGACCGTGACGGGGATCACGACAGGTGCTGCCGTACCGACGACGACGCTGAGGGAACTCGTGTAGGTACCCGCGGCCGGGAATGCGCCCGGGCTCACTACAACGCGCACAGTTGCGCTGCCACCGGCCTGTACGGTCCCGGTGGAAGGCGTGGCCGTGAGCCAGGAGTCTGTCGTAGTCACCGAAAAGATGGCGGCTGTGGGCGATTGAATCGTGAGATTGACGGCGCCGCCATTGGCCCAAACTCCGTTGCTCTCCGTGAAACTCAACGCGGTGGGCGAGATCGTAACCGACGACACGGGTGGCTGGTTCAGGTAACTCGAGATCGCCGGGTAGGCGTCGGAGAAACGGCTATAGGTTGTGTCGTAGGGGGTGATGGAGCAGATGGACTCCGTGGGTGAGAGGTCCGGTCCGCCGGTGAGCGTGCCGACGACCTGATTGGCGCCATTCAGCAGCGGGGAACCCGAGGAACCAGGCTCGGTCAGCCCTTGGGTGAAGTTCACCTGGTAGTACAGCGACGCCGGGCCGATTTCTCCGGAGATGGAGACTTCCGCATCCGGAGCGCGCGCGCCGAAGGCGATGCGGGTCCAGGAACCCTCCGGGTGATGAATCCCGGTGACGTTCGACCCAATTGGCGGGGCGCTGGCCGACCATCCGAAGAAATATGTGCCCGAAGGCGCCGGACCGTCGAGCAGCAAGAGAGCGTAATCGCCTTGTGGGATCGGCGCTCCGGCCAAGTAAGCCGCCCCGCTCACGGTGGGCACGCTATATAAGTCCGGCGGCGTGCCGTTGCAGGTGGGCGTCTGGTAGAAAAAGTACGCCTGGACGGATTGCGCCTCCGTGTTCGAGCTGATGCAGTGGTGTGCGGTGATCAGGTAGGGCGTGAAGTTATTCGCCGCAGAGTTTATCATTGCGCCAGAGCAGACGTAGGATCCGCCGCCGCTGCCGATGAATTCATACATCACGACGCCGCTCGCCAGCGTCACGTAGTTCGAGTAGCAGCTCACATCCAACTCGCAAGATGCCGGGCCGGTTGACGTGGACGATTCCGGGATCTGCGGGGGCGGAGGCGTGGTCCAAAGATGAGCCAAGCCGTCGATCACAAAGGGAGGCGCCTCTCCAGGCGCCGCGCCGTACGGTGCGTCGTACTCGATAACGACTGAGTCCGACGGGATGCGGGGCGACCAGAATTCGCCGGTTCCGTTTGGGCCTTGGGCCGAGTAAGGTCCACTCGCTTGCGCCGCAACGCCGGCGGGGTACAACCAGAGCGCCGCGCCCGCCGTGGTGAAACGGGAAAAGTGGACCCGCAGAGCGACGGCGCCCGGCGAGCGCAGGACCAGGCGCCAGGCCACCCGCCCATCCGGGAGCGATGCCGCGACGCCACTCGAAATGGCTGCGGAGGACACCGGGCGCCTGACGCCGATTTGTCTCGCGCCGCCTCGCCAATGCGGTGCGGCCTCGGAGGCACTTAGCGGCGGAAGCTCGAATGAGGCGGTGGGACGGGCTTCCCGTAGCGCCCACGGCTGGCGCTGTACCGCCGGGGCCACTGGGGCGGGAGCCGGCAGCGAAGGCCCGAATGCTCCGGGCATCTCTTGCGCACCAAGCAGAGAGGGCCAGGTTGCGACGAGAATTCCCACGACCCAGACGCTATAACGGCGCACAATTCCTCCAACATTTCAGTATCGGCAAAGTTGCGGCGGATATAATGTGTGAGACAACGGCGGTCTGGGCATTTCCTGAGACGGGGACAGCCGTTCGGAAGCGCCGGTTTGGCCCGAGGAACCCCGGGACCATCCTTGGCCCACGCAAGGAGATGGAGTGATTCAATTTGTTCAGGACACGGACCGCAATCTGCTGGAAGAGGCGTTACGCTTCGCTCAGCAGCAGGTGCGGCACGTAATCGAACAGCACCCGGATTTCTATCCGATGTACACCCGGGACGGCCGTTGGAGGCATGACGGGGAGACGTGGGCGGACTGGTGCACGGGTTTCTTCCCGGGCATGATGTGGATCTTCCGGCGCCGCGCCGACGAGGGCAGCGCCGAAGCCCGTTACTGGCAGGAACAGGCGATCCGCTATACGCAGCCGATTGAGCAGCGCAAGACGGACAAACAAAGCCAGGACCTCGGCTTTCTGTTTTTCTCGACTTACTATCGCTGGTACAGGCTGAGCGGCGATCCTAAGCTGAAGGAAGTTCTGGTCGAGGCCGGACGCACGCTTGCCGGCCGTTACCGGGAGGCCGGGCAGTACTTGAGTTCGTTTGTCAGCGATGACAGCCTGTTCATCGACCTCATGATGAACGTCGGGCTGATCTTCTTCGCGGCGAACGAAACCGGCGACAAGCGTCTACGCGAAATTGCGGTTCGCCACTGCCTCACCACCCGGCGCACGCTGGTGCGAGGCGACGGATCGACGGCGCATGAAGGCATTTTCGACATCGAGACGGGCGAGTTCATCCGCCAGAGCACGCAGCAAGGCTACCGGGGCGATTCCTGCTGGTCCCGCGGTCTGGCTTGGGCGATGTACGGCTTTGCCACTTGCCATGAATACAGCCGCGACACGCGTCTGCTTGCCACCGCAGAGGCGTGCGCGGACTATTTTCTGCGCCATACCAACGCCGACGGCATTCCGCCGTGGGATTTTCTGGCGCCGGCGAGCCGCCGGAACCTGCTCGACACCTCCGCCGCAGCCATCGCCGCATCCGGCTTGTTCCGGCTCGGCCGCCTTCTCACGGATCCCGTGAAGGGGCACTTCTATTCCTCCTCCGCGCTGATGATCCTCCGCATGCTGTGTGAAAAACATCTCGGTAAGAAGGACAAGAAATGGGAGGGAATTCTAAAGGGCGGCGTCTACCACGTGCACAAGGAACTCGGCGTCGATGAGAGTGTAATCTGGGGGGAATATTTCTTCGTCGAGGCGCTCGATCAGGCCTTGCGCCAGCTTTAGCTCAGTGAACTTCGAACGGCGTTATGATGAGGGTGCAGAGGCCGTTTCCGCCTAGTTCTGTGCGGGAAGCGGCCGTGGAGGGCGGGCTGTGACGAAACGGGCTCGGGCGGCGATAGGTACGTTCATTTTCTTCCTGGGCTCGGTCGCGCTGGTGGGCGCCGCCGACAAGCCCACCGTTCCGGCCCAGTCGACTTCGGATTCTACGGCTCGCGTCGACATCCCTACGCGGGTCAGCACGAAGGCGGCCGAGCCTCCGGTTCGCGGCGATATCCGCGTTGATACCGAACTGGTTCTGATTAACGTCACAGTTACCGATCCGCTGAACCGCTTCGTCACCGGCCTGGAAAAAGAGCACTTCAAGCTGTTCGAGGACAAGGTGCAACAAACGATCGCCCAGTTTTCCAGCGAGGATGCGCCGCTGTCGGTCGGTTTGGTGTTCGACACGAGCGGCAGCATGGGCGCCAAGTTGCAGAAGTCGCGGATGGCGGCGGCGGAGTTTTTCAAAACGTCCAACCCGGAAGATGAGTATTTTCTGGTCACGTTCAACGACCGGCCGAAGCTCGCGACGCCTTTCACGCATGAACTCGAGGAAGTCCAGAATGCGCTGACGTTCACCGAGTCCAAGGGGCGGACCGCGCTGCTCGACGCAGTGTATCTGGCGATGAACACGATGCACAAGGCGCACAATCCGCGCAAAGCGATTTTGCTCATCTCCGACGGCGGCGACAACAGCAGCCGTTACACGGAGAGCGAGATCAAGAACGCGGTGCGCGAGGCCGACGTGCAGATTTACGCGATCGGCATTGTCGAGCCGCTGGCCTCACGCGGCCGAACGGCGGAAGAGTTGAACGGCCCGAACCTGCTCGCGCAGCTTGCCGAGCAGACCGGCGGCCGCGCCTTTCAAGTGGAAAACATCAATGAATTGCCGGATGTGGCGGCGAAAATCGGGGTCGAGTTGCGCAACCAGTACTTACTCGGCTACGCGCCGACGAACAAGACCAAGGATGGGAAATATCGTCACGTGCAGGTGAAACTTGTCCAGCCTCGGGGACTGCCCCCGCTTAAGGCATACTACCGTTTGGGCTACTATGCTCCTTACCATTAGAGTGCGGCCGGACGTTTTTTTCTACATGCGACTCGTTTTCCTCGCGTTACTCGCTTCCACCGCGCTGCTCGTTGCCCAAACGCAGCCGCCGAACGGCACAAAACAGGCGCCCGCCCCCCCCGGTGCTCCGCCTGCAATGACCAGCGACCAGCCCGCCACATTTACGGTCGACACGCGCCTGGTGGTGCTGCACGCCAGCGTCATTGACGCGAAGGGCAAGCTAATCACGAACCTGCCCGAGAGCGCGTTCAAGGTGTACGAAAATGGCGCCCCGCAACAGATCCGTCTTTTCCGCCGCGAGGACGTCCCTGTGTCCATGGGCATCATCGTTGACAACAGCGCCAGCATGCGCGATAAGCGCAAACAAGTGGAATTGGCGGCGCTCGACCTCGTGAAGGCCTCCAACCCGCAGGACGAGGTGTTCATTGTGAATTTCAACGATGAGTCCTACCTCGATGTCCCGTTCACGCATGACATCAAGAAAATGCAGGAAGGGCTGGCGCGCATCGACACGCGAGGGGGCACCGCGCTGCGCGACGCCATCAGCGGCTCGATTGATTACATGAAGGAGCACGCCAAGCTCGACAAAAAGGTCCTGCTCGTTGTGACGGACGGCAACGATACGGCCAGCGACGACCGGGACACGCTCGAAAAACTGACCGCAAAGGCGCAGTCGAGCGAGGTGCTCATTTATGCGATCGGGCTGCTAAGCGACGAGGAGCGTCACGAAGCACGCAAGGCGAAGCGTGTGCTCAACACGCTTACTTCGGCGTCAGGAGGGATGTCTTACTACCCGAAGGAACTGGCTGATGTGGACCGCATTACACTCCAGGTGGCGCATGAGATTCGCAACCAATACGTGATCGCGTATTCGCCGGCGATTCAGGCGCTCGATGGCAGTTTCCGCCAAATTAAAGTAACGGTCAACGGTCCCGGCCATCCCACAGTGCGAACCCGGACGGGGTACTATGCTACGCCCGACATGAGAGGCAACCCGGTTCTTAAGGGGAATCAGGCTCCCGGCTTGTGATCCGATTTCTTTGGCAGGCGACGCGGGGCTATCGTCTTCGGCCCTGGAAGAGTCCGTATCTTCGATGGCGGATCGAGACGTACTCCGGAATGGCAGCGAATCAGATTGGATTTGGGGCCTTCGTTAGCTTCGTGTGGCAGACGCGTGCGCAGTTACTGCGTTATTTGCGCTGGGCGGAGCGGATGCGTTCTGTCTGAGCAAGCTGAAAATTAGTTAATCTTCTAAATCTGGAAGCCGGAGGCATAGTTTCTATGTGTGGCCATAGCTCCGTAGGGATGGGATTGTTTTCCATGTGTTTATTTATCAGAGACTTACGAATTGGTAGGACAATTGCTCGAACGGCACAGTTACCTGACGAGTGTCCGGTTTGTGAACCACGCAAGGCCCGGCTGCAGGTGAGATGTTCAACAGGAACGATAAATTTAGGGAAGGATTCTTTGGGGAGTTTATGATTCGAGGTCAAAAATTCTGGTATCTCCTACTTGCCGCGTTATTGCTGGCGCTCCTGCCAACGATGCAGGCTCAGACGGTTACCACGGGCGATATTGCCGGCGTGGTGAGGGACGCTACGGGCGCTGTCGTGCCGAACGCGCAAGTGACGCTGAAAAACTCCGACACGGGTGATACGCGTGTTGTGCAGACGAATGAGTCGGGCGGATACCGGTTTACATTCGTGAAGCCCGGAAACTACCAAGTTTCGGCGAAAGTGCCCGGCTTGCAGAC
>JAKAJI010000283.1 GCA_021813825.1 Acidobacteriota bacterium
CGCGGGGCTTGGCTCATCAGGGATCGCGCCTCTTCAAGTGTCGCGATGCCGCCTCGCGCACCGATTTTCGTGCAGTTGAGAGCGGCCATGGCGTTGGAAAAATCGAGAGCTTCCGGTAGCGGCATCTCCTGAAGCACAGCATAACAAAAGGCTCCGTGAAACACGTCTCCGGCGCCGGTCGTGTCAAGGCAGTCCACCACGAAGGCGGGCGAGTAATAGAAGCGCCCACCGGAGCGCACCAGCGCTCCGTGCGCGCCGAGCGTCATCCCGGCCACGCGCATCCCGTATTCTTCCTGAATCGTCTCCAGCGCTTTCAGCGGGTCGCGTTCCCCGGTCCACTGCGAAGGAAATTCCGAACTCGCGATGAGGTAGTCGATGTTCGGTAGCACGCGGTCGAAGCCGTGATAGATCGTGTCCACATCGAGGGTCACCGGGACACCCAGCCGCCGCGCGATCGCGGCTGCCCGCGCCATCGCATCCGTGTCGTGTGCGTCCAGATGCAGCAGACGGCCGCACGAAATCTTTTCTTCGGTAATCGACTCCGCCGTCAGCCGCAGGCAGTCGTTCCGCTGCCATAGCACCGTCCGCTCGCCGGTACTCTGGTCGATCAGGATGTAAGCCGTTTGGTTCGGACAATTGCGGCGGACCTCGACGTCGGAAAGGTCGATGCCTGTGTGGCGCAGGCTCTCCAGTTGGATGCGGCCGCGCTCGTCGTCCCCCACCGTCCCGATGTATTTCACCCGCAGGCCAAGTTTCGCGCAGGTCACCATCGCGCTCGCCACCTGGCCTCCGGGGCTGAGCATCTCGCTCTCAAACGGCGCCTTGCCGGCGTATGCGGGAAATTTCGGGAGCAGGATCAGGGTGTCGGTGGCGTTCAGGCCGATCCCGACCACATCGAACTGGGGCATCAGACGAAGGATAACGCGCCGGCGCCCGTTCAATTGTTGCCGCGGATCTTCGCCATCGCTTCACGCAGCGTATCGAACAGATACTCCCGCCCGATCAGGTCCGTGAGGTTGTGCCGGTCCAGGTCCGCCCGCAGGTCGGAGCCAACATGGGCGAATGCCAGACGGATGCCTCGCCGCGCCAGTTCGTTGTGCAGGTTGCTTACATAACGGGCCGCCGAGTAGTCGAGCCGCGTGATTGGCCCGGCGTCCACAATCATCCACGGCGGATCGCCCGGCCCATCGCCGCTCAAGCCGCGAATCTCCTCCGCAAAACGATTGGCGTTGGCGTAAAACAACGGCGCGCCGAAGCGGTATACGACAATGCCTGGTTCCGTTCTCGCTCCGGGCACTACGGGCCTTGCACGCCACTCGCCCTTGGCATCCTGCACCATCACCGCGGTATGCGGCCGGTAGCTATGATGCACGATCCGCAGCAGCGAAAACGTCATCGCCAGGATAATGCCCTCTTCGACACCCACCAGGACCACCGTCGCCGCCGTTCCCAACGCCAACGCGAACTCGCCCGGGCTTTCGCGCCGGATGTCCCACAGCGCCCGGGGATGGACCAGGCCGATGGCGATTGTAAACACCACCGCGCCCAGCACGCATTGCGGAAGATATTGCAGCGGGCGGGTGAAGAAAAGCAACACCAGCGCCACCACGCCGGCCGCGGCAAGGTGCGCCACCTGGCTCTGCCCTCCGGATCGCTCGACCATCGCAGTCTGCGTCGGACTCCCATCCACGACGAAGGTTCCCGTAAGTGCTGCGCCCGCGTTGGCCATCGCCAGGCCCATCAAGTCCGCGTTCTCATCGAGCGGTTGCTGATGCCGCACCGCATAGGCGCGGGCCGTCGCCGCGCTCTGCGCCACGATCATAACGACGCACGATGCGGCTACCGGCATCAGCCTTGCGGCGTCTTCCAGCCTCATGTCGGGAAGATGGGGAATGGGAAGGCCGCCGGCCACCGGTCCTACAAGTTGGACCCCGTGGTGCGAGAAGTCGAACCACACGCTCGCGGCGATCGCGCCCACCACAACCAGCAGCGGGCCAGGCAGCACCGGCGCGAAACGCCGGAAGGCGAGAATCAACACCACCACGGTCGCCGAGAGCGCGACCGTCGCCGGGTTGACGTCAGGCAGTTCGCGGATCACCTCCACCAACTGTCGAAACGTCCTCCGGCTCTGAATCTGCAGGCCGAGCATCTCGCCCAGCACGGCGATGCCGACCTGAAAGCCGACGCCGGTGAGAAAGCCTACCAGCACCGTCTGCGAAAGAAAGTCTGCGATGAAACCCAATTTCAGCAGCCGCGCCACCAACAGCAGGGCGCCGCTCAGCAACGCTACCAACCCGGCCAGTGCAACATATTGCTCGCTTCCCGCCGGCGCCATACCCGCCAGGCCGCTGGCGAGAATCGCCGCGGTCGCAGAGTCGGCCGCCACGACCAAATACCGCGACGAGCCGAATGCCGCAAACGCTACTATCGGCAGCAGCAGCGTGTACAATCCAGTCACTACCGGCGTACCCGCAATGCGTGTGTATCCCAGCACCTGCGGGATATTCATCGCCGCCAGCGTCACCCCGGCGAGCATGTCCTTCGGGAATCGCGACCACTCCACCGGACGCGCGCCTGGGAACAGCCAGGCTAAGGGCATCCTTCGCTGCGGTGTCGTTGGGGGCGCGTCACTCATCGGAGAAACCGGCCCGGAACGGCGAGAGCGACATCGAACGGCCGCCGGACAACGTGTTTACATTAGCATCATCACACCCACCCGGCCCGGCCGCGAAACGATCGTCCTGGGATGCCACGGGTTTCCCCCGCATTTGACACCATCCAAAGAAAATAGCTAAACTAAAGTGTTTGTAAGAACACCACGGAGATAAGTCTGTCTGTATGAAAACCAAATTCCCGTCCAAGGGGGAAGTGGTGCGCCAATGGCACGTCATTGACGCCGAGGATCAGGTTCTCGGCCGTCTGGCGAGCCACGCGGCGATGCTGCTGATGGGCAAACATAAGCCCACTTACACCCCGTTCTTGGACACAGGCGATCACGTGATCGTCATCAACGCGGACAAGGTGAAACTCACCGGCCGCAAGGAAGAGCAAAAGATCTATCGCCGCCACTCCGGCTACCCCGGCGGCCTCACCGAAACCAAGGCGCGCACGGTGCGCGCGGTGCGGCCCGTCCGGCTGGTCGAAGAAGCGGTTGCCGGTATGCTGCCGAAAACCAAGCTCGGTAAGCATATGTACCGGAAGTTGAATGTTTACGCGGGTCCCAAGCATCCGCACCAGGCGCAGCAGCCGGTGGCGCTGGCCCTCTAGAACGGAAAGAAACGAGAATGGCAGCGTTAGTTCAGCATTGTGGAACCGGCCGGCGCAAGACGTCGGTCGCCCGGATCATCCTGCGGCCCGGCAAAGGCGCCATCACGGTGAATGGCCGGCCCTTTGAAGAATATTTCCCCAACGAATCGGCCCGCGCCCTCGTGCGCCAGCCGCTTCTGGCGGCCGAGTCGTCCGACAAGTTCGACGTCCTCGTGCTCGCCAACGGTGGCGGCGTGCTCGGCCAGGCCGGCGCCGTTCGCCTGGGTATCGCCCGGGCGCTTGTCGAATTCAACTCCGAGTTGCGTCCGAAACTGAAGCAGCTCGGTCTGCTCACCCGCGACCCGCGCGCACATGAACGAAAGAAGTATGGCCAGAAGGGCGCGCGCAAGCGGTTCCAGTTCTCCAAGCGCTAATTACGCCGGAAGAACTCCCCCGTCCGGGGCGTCCCGGGCGGTTTTTACATCCGTTACTCGCGAGGCCGGGCAAATTCCGCTTTGGGCCGCCCGATGCCTCGGCGGACGGATGAGTGTCAACCCCTACGACCAGGCATAAGGAGGAACTTTGCCGTCGATTTCGATGAAAGAATTGCTCGAAGCGGGCGTTCACTTCGGGCACCAGACCAAGCGCTGGAATCCAAAAATGAAAGAATACATTTTTGGCGAACGCAATGGGATCTACATTGTGGATCTCCAGAAGACCCTAAAACTGTTCAAGGACGCCATGCGCTACGTGGCCGAAATGGCTGCGCAGGGTAAGACCGTCCTCTTCGTCGGCACCAAGCGCCAGGCGCAGGAGGCCATCGCCGAAGAAGCCGGACGCTGCAACCAGTACTACGTAAACCAGCGCTGGCTCGGCGGTCTGCTGACGAACTTCGCCACGGTGCAGCGCTCGATCAAGCGCCTCAAGGAACTGGACTCTCTCGCTGAGGAGTCCGGCTACGAGGGCCGCGCCAAGAAAGAAGTCGGCCGCCTCGAACGCGAGCGCAAGCATCTGCAGCAGAACCTCGCCGGCATCAAGGAAATGCCGGGCCTTCCGGATCTGCTCTTCGTGGTTGACTCGAACAAGGAATCGATCGCGGTGAAAGAAGCGAGGAAACTCGGCATCCCCGTGGTTGCGGTGGTCGATACCAACTGCGATCCCGATGAAGTCGACTACGTGATTCCGGGCAACGACGACGCGCTCCGCGCGATCCGCCTGTTCACCAACAAGGTCGCTGACGCCGTGATCGAAGGACGAGCCTTGGCGACGGAGCAGGACTTCACCGCCGCCTCTGTCGTCACCGAAGAGACCGCCACGCCGGACGAATTCGCTTACAGCCAGTTCGATCCGCAGCAGCTTGACGAACTGATGCAGGAGAGCCTCTCTGACGAGGATCTCCCCTCGATGTCACTCCCGCGCAAGGGCCCCGCTTCGGAAACCCCCGCGGAAACGCCGGCGACAACTACCGGCGAACTGTAACTGTTGAGACCGCCGCGGGCGCCCGGCCGCCCGCGGCTTCGTCCGCGAGCCGGGAATAATACAAGGCGACCGTATTCAACCTGATGAGCACTATGGCTGAGATTAGCGCACAGTTAGTAAAACAACTCCGCGACCGCACCGGAGCCGGAATGATGGAGTGCAAGAAGGCCCTGGCCGAAGCCGGCGGCGACGTCGATAAGGCGGTCGACGTTCTTCGAAAGCTTGGCATTGCGTCGGCCACGAAAAAGGCCGCCCGCACGACCCGGCAGGGCGTCATCGGCTCCTACATCCACCAGGGTTCGCAATTGGGCGTGCTCATCGAGGTCAACTGCGAATCGGACTTCGTAGCCCGCACGGACGATTTTCAAGCGCTCGTCCGCGACCTCGCGATGCAGGTGGCTGCGGCCGATCCGCAGTTTATCCGCAAGGAAGAAGTCACCGCCTCCGCGCTCGAACATGAAAAAGAAATCCAGCGGGACCGCGCCCGCGCCGAGGGCAAGCCGGAAAAGATGCTCGACAAGATCGTAGAGGGCCGCCTGAATAAGTTCTACGAAGAAGTTTGCCTCTACGAGCAGCCGTTCATCAAGGACAACACTACCACGGTGGGCGACCTCATCAAGGCCGCCATCGGCAAGCTCGGCGAGAACATCTCTGTCGCCCGCTTCGTGCGCTTCAAAGTCGGCGACTCCCAGCCTGCCGCCTCCGCGGCGGAACCGGGCCCTCAGCAGCCCGCCTGAACGGGGCGCGCATGGCCCGATACAAGCGCGTTCTCGTCAAACTCAGCGGTGAGGTTCTGGCCGGCCCGGAATCATTCGGCATTTCGGCGGACCGCGTTCAGGACCTGGCCCGCGAAATCGCCGAGGTAGCCAGGACCGGCGTCGAGATCGGGCTCGTCGTCGGCGGAGGAAATTTTTTCCGCGGCGTCGCGGCCGCTGCAAAAAACATGGACCGCGTCACCGGCGACCACATGGGCATGCTCGCCACCGTCATCAACGCACTCGCGCTCCAGGACGCGCTTGAGAAGGCCGGCGTACCAACCCGCGTCATGACCGCCATCCAGATGCACCAGGTCGCCGAACCCTACATCCGGCGCCGCGCCATCCGCCACCTCGAAAAGGGCCGCATCGTCATCTTCGCCGCCGGCACCTCGAACCCGTATTTCTCCACCGACACCGCCGCCACGCTCCGTGCGCTCGAAATTCACGCCGAAGTCATAGCCAAGGCCACCAAAGTCGACGGCGTGTACGACAAGGATCCCATGAAGTATCCCGACGCGGTTCTTTACCGCGAGGTAAGCTATCTGGACGTGCTGGCCAAGTCCCTGCGCGTCATGGACGCCTCCGCGGTGGCCATGTGCCGCGACAACCAGATGCCGATCATCGTTTTCAATTTGAACGTGCGCGGCAATATAATGCGGATGGCGATGGGAGAACCCGTCGGCACCATAATTCACTGATTCTTCGCTATGAAAAACGATCCCAATTCAGCTCCGGCAGCCGCTCATACGTTTCAGTCCGTCAAGGAACTGGAGACCCACGCTAAGGCTCGGATGGAAAAGGCCCTGCAGGGTTTGCAGCATGAAATGGCCAGCATCCGCACCGGCCGCGCCTCCGTTAGTCTTCTCGACAGTGTCAAGGTCGAGGCCTACGGCTCCGTGATGCCGCTTAACGCGGTCGCCACGCTGCACGTGCCTGAACCCGCCCTGATCACCGTCCAGCCCTTCGACGCCGGCCAGATCGGCGCGATTGAAAAAGCGATTCGCGGCGCAGACCTCGGCCTGAACCCCAGCAACGACGGCAAGCTCATTCGTATCCCCATCCCCCCGCTCACCGAAGATCGCCGCAAAGAACTTGTCCGCAAGCTCAACCAGATCGCCGAGGACCACCGCATCACTCTCCGTAACGTGCGCCGCGACGCCAACGAAGCGGTCAAGAAACTCCTCAAGGACAAACTCATTAGCGAAGACGACGAGCGCCGCGCCCTCGAC
>JAKAJI010000015.1 GCA_021813825.1 Acidobacteriota bacterium
GCAAGTCTGGATCGGCCGCGATTTTCCGCACGCCGCCTCCGGCACGCTCGACCTGCGCATCAACGACCGCATCGTCTCGCTCACCATCCGCGGCCGGTTGAAGGGCAATACGGGCGAAGCCGCCGTCATTGACCTTGCGCTGGCCGACCGCCTGCTCCACCGCAACGGCGCTCTCGACCGCATCCTCATCCGCATCCCGAAAGGCGAGGGGAATCTCGACACCTGGGAACACCGCCTGCGCGCCGCGCTTCCTTCCGGCGTCACGCTCGAGCGAGGCGGCGCACGCACGCGAGAAAACCGGAAAATGCTCGAAGCCTTCCGCTGGAATCTCCGCGTGCTGAGCTACATTGCTCTGCTGGTTGGGGCCTTTCTGATCTACAACACGGTTTCGGTTTCGGTGGTGCGCCGCCGGGCGGAAACCGGCATCCTCCGCGCCCTGGGGGCCGGACGCGCCACCATCGCCGCCGCGTTCCTCGCCGAATCCGCCGCCTTCGGCCTGGCCGGCTCTCTGCTCGGCATCCTGCTTGGCCGCCTGCTCGCCTTGGCCGCGGTGAAACTCGTTTCGTCCACCGTCGAATCGCTTTACGTCAGCAGTACGCCCGCCCCGATCGCGCTCACTTTCCCCGCCGCGGTGGCGGCGCTGGTTCTCGGTACCGCGGTCTCTGTTCTCTCGGGCGTGGCTCCGGCGCTCGAAGCCTCTACCGTCCCGCCCACGGAAGCCATGGCGCGCGGCCGGGTCGATTACCAGTCCCGCGTGCGCAAAGCTCGCGATCTCGTCTTCGCCGCGCTACTTTCGGCCGCAGCGGTCATCGCGTCACGCATGCCCGCGGTCGAAGGCAAGCCGCTTTTCGGTTACCTGGCCGCGCTGCTGCTGGTGGCCGCCGGATCGCTGGCGATTCCCTTCCTCGTTTCCGCCTTTTGCAACGCAACCGGAGCCAGGCTTGGCCGATTGCTTGGCGTCGAAGTGCTGCTGGCGGGCCGCGGGCTCGCCGCCTCGCTTCGCCGCACCTCGGTGCTCACGGCCGCTCTTGCCGTGGCCGTCGCCATGATGGCCGCGGTCGGCATCATGGTGGGCAGTTTCCGCGAAACCGTCTTCCTGTGGATGCAAAACCAGCTCAAGGCCGACCTCTATCTCCGTCCCGCGGGCCCGGCCGCAGCCGACCGCCATCCCGTCATGGCCGCCTCGGTGCCGGACAGGATCGAGCAACTGCCCGAGGTCCTCGCCGTCAACCGCTTCCGCGCCTACGCGATCAGCTACGGAGGCCTTCCCGCCACGCTCGCCTCCACCGATATGGCCATCGAGCGGCGCTTCGGCCGCCTGAAATTCCTCGGCGGCGTCAACCGGGAAGACGTCTTCGGCCTCATCCGGCAAGGGAACTACGCCATCGTCAGCGAACCCTTCGCCAACAAACACCACGTCGAGGCCGGGTCAACCTTGACGCTCTCCCTCGGCGGGCATCTCGTCCCGCTTCGTGTCCTCGGCGTCTACTACGACTACGCCAGCGAACGCGGCTACATTCTGCTGGACCGAAATGTCCTGCTCCGCTACCTGCCTGATCCGGCCGCTTCGAACGTCGCCGTCTATCTGAAACCCGGCGTTACGCTCGATTTAGGGCGCGCCGCGGTCGAACGCGCGATCGGCTCTCACAGCGTCCTGGTGATCGCCAACCGCAGCCTCCGCGACGAAGCCATGCGCATCTTCGACCGCACGTTCGCCATCACTTACGCCCTCGAAGCGGTCGCCATCCTGGTCGCCGTGATGGGCATGGCCGGCGCGCTTCTGGCTCTCATCATCGACCGCCGCCGCGAACTCGGCCTCCTCCGCTTCCTCGGCGCCTCCGCCGCCCAAATCCGCCGGCTGATTCTTTTCGAAGCCGGACTGCTGGGCCTGCTGGCCAACGCCATCGGTCTCGCGCTCGGCGTCTTGCTCTCGCTCATCCTGATTTACGTCATCAACAAGCAGTCCTTCGGCTGGACCATCCAGTTTCACTGGCCGGTGGTTGTGCTGCTTGGGTCGCTCGGCACGGTCTTTCTCGCGGCTGTTCTCTCCGGGCTTTATCCTGCCCGCGTTGCCATGCGCCTGAACCCCATCGAGGTGGTCCATGAAGAGTAGCCTGCTGCTGGCGACGCTGCTGGCAGCCTACCGCCTTGCGGTGCCGGGCTATCACTACGAATTTCCGCGCGACCACTTCAACCACCCCGATTTTCAAACCGAGTGGTGGTACTACACCGGCAACCTCGTTTCCGCGCAGGGCCGCCACTTCGGCTTCGAACTGACGTTTTTCCGCCAAGGCGTCTCGCAGGCGCCGCAACCCGAGCCCTGGGGCGTCAACGACGTCTATCTCGCGCACCTGGCGTTGAGCGACCTCGACGGCGGCCGCTTCTATCACACCGAGCGTCTCAACCGCCCCGGCCCCGGTTTCGCCGGCGCCGACCTGGCCAGCGGCCGCATCTGGAACGGCAACTGGCAATCCAGGTGGCGCCTGGCCTCGCTGCCCGACGGGGTTTTCACCGATCAGCAACTCCAGGCCGTCACCGAAACGTTCTCGCTCGACCTCCACGTGGTGTCTCAAAAGCCGCCGGTCATTCACGGCGTCAACGGAGTCAGCCAGAAGGCCCAAGGCGCGGGGCGCGCCTCCTACTACATCTCTTTCACGCGTCTCAAAACCGACGGAACCATCACCCTCAACGGGACGCGCTTTGAGGTCACCGGAACCTCCTGGATGGACCACGAATTCTTCACCCACCAACTCGAACCGGACCAGACCGGCTGGGACTGGTTCAGCATTCAACTCGACAACGGAAGCGAGCTGATGCTTTACCGCATCCGCCGGCGCGACGGCAGCGCCGACCCTTACTCCTCCGGCACCTACGTGGAGCCCAACGGGCGCGCCCACCACCTCAGCCGGGCGGATTTCACGCTGACTCCGCACGCCACGGCGGGCTCCCGCTACCCGCTGGCGTGGACCATCGAAGTTCCCTCGCTTCCGTTGACGCTTGAAGCTACCACCCCTCTCCGCACACAAGAGTTCACGGGAGAAACGCCGGCGTCGCCTACCTACTGGGAAGGAGCCATCCGCCTCAGCGGAACCCAGACCGGGGTTGGCTACCTCGAGATGACGGGCTATGAAAAAGCGGTCCGTTTTTAGCGGCCGGGGACCGCTGCCGGACTGGGGGTGCGCTGGAGGCCGATGGCTTATACTCAAAAAAGGGGTTTCATCCCCGCACGGAGTGGTAAATGAATCGGCGTTTTAAGCTCATTGTCGTCACGTCTTCCACGTTGCTCGTCATCCTGTTGCTCGCCGGAGCGCGTTACGGAAAGAGCGCCTCCCCCGACGATACTTATAAGCACATCGCGGTTTACACGGAAGTGCTTTCCCGCATTAAGAGCGATTACGTGGAAGAGCCCGACATGAAGATCGTGACGCTCGGCGCTGTGAATGGGCTGCTCGAATCGATCGACCCTTACGCCAGCTACCTGAACGCCGACCAGTATCGCGAGTACCTGAAAGCCAAGGACCAGAAGAAGGCCAGCATTGGGTTGCTGGTGAGCAAGCGCTTCGGCTATGTCAATATCGTCGACGCGATCCCCGGTTCGCCTGCCGCCAAAGCGGGGCTGTCCACGGGAGACGTGATCGAATCGATTAACAGCGTGTCCACGCGCGACATGCCGCTTGCCTTCGCCGAAATCCTGATGCAGGGCGACCCGGGAAGCACGATCGAACTCGGCATCCTGCGCCTGCGCAAGCCGGAACCGCAGAAGGTCACGCTGACGCGCGCCAACATTGTTTACCCGGCCGTTACTTCCAAGATGGCCGGAGACGGCATCGGTCTGATCACGGTCCAAAGCCTTGCTACCGACCAGGCGCAGGAAGTGGCCAACCAGGTCCGCGACCTGGAGAAGCAAGGCGCCAAGAAACTGATCCTCGACCTGCGCGACTGCGCGAGCGGGGACCCGGCGAAGGGAATTCAACTCGCGAGCGTATTTTTGCCGAGCGGTCTGGTCACCTACACGGAAGGGCAGAAGT
The DNA here is from genome assembly GCA_021813825.1 of Acidobacteriota bacterium. Classification (GTDB taxonomy): domain Bacteria; phylum Acidobacteriota; class Terriglobia; order Bryobacterales; family Bryobacteraceae; genus JAJYKC01. The sequence continues at coordinate 4,029 of JAKAJI010000015.1, forward strand.
CTCCCCGGCATGATTTCACCGCGTCGGGCAGCCCCGTTGAGGCCAAGCTGCCGCTCGTAGTGCTGACCAACCGCGGCACCGCGGACGGCGCCGAGATCGCGGCGGCCGCCCTCCAGGACGACAAGCGCGCCAAGGTGGTTGGGGAGCGCACGTATGGCGAAGCGGCCGTGCAAAGCGCCATCACGATGGACGATGGCGCCGCCGTGATTCTTTCCACGGCGAAATACTACTCGCCCAGCGGCAAGGCCATCCAAGACACCGGCGTCACTCCCGAGGTGGCTGTACTTGACTCCCAGGCCGCCGTCGAATCGCCTGAGGACGACTCGCTTCCGCCGGCGCCGGCGCCTCAGAAATCCGGCGAGGACACGATTCTCAAGAAGGCCATCGAACTGCTAACGTCCCCGGCCAGCCCGGCGACCAGCACGTCTGCCAGCCTGAGGTAACCATGCCCGTTTACGAATATCAGTGTGACTCTTGCGGCCAGACCTTTGAAGTGATCCAGAAATTTGTCGACGAGCCCTTGACCGTCCACGAAGGGGGCTGCGGCGGCCCGGTCCACCGCCTGCTGTCCGCGCCCGCCCTCCAGTTCAAAGGCAGCGGCTGGTACGTTACCGACTACGCGAAGGGTAGATCCAGCGCTTCGTCGACTCCCGGGACAAAAGAAACCCCGAAGACCGACACACCGGCCAAGCCCTCGACCGACACCAAGTAGCGGCCGGCGGCTGCACGCCTCGCCCCGAGCGGAACGGGGAAAGTTGTGCGCTCACTTTTCAATTTGAATTCGCTTTCGGGTCGCGGTTGCTCCGGAGAGGATTTTGACGGCGGAGCGGGGAACGTGGAAGTGTGCGGCGAGGAAGGCGCAGAGGGCTTCGTTGGCCTGATTGTTTTCGGGGACGGCGGCGAGGCGGATTTTCCAGGCGCCATCGGCCATTTGTCCGGCGAGTTCGGTTTTGCGGCTGCGGGGGACGACTTTAACCAGGAGTTCCATGTTGGGCGGCGGCTTCGGCGATGGCGCCAGTGAGGACGCGCGAGGGGCAGGGCTTTTCGAGGACCCGGAAGACGGGAAGATTGCGGTGGCGGGCGGTGGTGTCGCCGGTGAGGACGATGATGCGCGAGGGGGAGGGAAGGCGCGCGATGAGGTCGCAGCCTTCCGCGGCGGTGGGGAGGCGCAGGTCCATGATGACGACATGGGGCGTCCAGGCGGAGGCGAGGGAGAGGGCGGCTTGCGAGGTGGTGGCGGTGCGGACTTCGTGCCCGAGGGTTTGAAGGACCATTTCGCGGATGGCGAGTTGGTCTTCGTCGTCGTCGACGAGGAGAATCCGGGGCATGGGGCTACTCGAAGGTGATCTGTGCGATAACGAGCTGCGGGAGTTGGTTGTTCCAGGCGGTGGGGATGTCGTCGAAGGCGAGGCGGTAGCGGCGGGTTTCGCCGGGCTGGAAGGGGCGGGCGGAGGAGCGGATGACGGCGGTGCGTTCGCGGCGCACGACCTGGTTGTAGACGTCGTAGAAGATGCAGTAGATTTCGAGGGAGCGGATGGTGCGGTTGCCGCCGTTGGTGATGGAGCCTTCAAATTCGGTGAGGGTCTGGTTGACGTAGCTGTCGGCGGCGCGCATTTCGATGGGGCCGAGCTTGAGGTTTTGGACGTAGGCTTTGGCTTCGGGCGTGAGCGCGGCGGGGGTGGGAGGCGGAGCAGAGAAGTGGAGGTAGGCCCAGATGCCGCCACCTAAGACGAGGACGGCGGCGAGGATGAAGAGGGGCGCGTATTTCGAACCCATGGAAGTCCAGCGCTAGTCGGCCGGGCCGAAGGCTTCATCGAGGAGGACGGAGAAGCGGCGCGTTTTTTCCTCGATGCGCTGCTGGGCCATCTGGCGTTCCCGTTCGATGGCGCGTAGCCTGTCGGCGAGGTGGAGGCAGGCGAGGACGGCCACGCGGGCGGCGTCGGAGGCGCCCGAGCGGTCGGCTATGGAGTGCATGAGTTGATCGATGGAGGCGGCGAGTTCCTCGACTTCACCCGGTTCCTCACTGGCCAGCAGGGAATACTGCTGGTTGAAGATCGTCACCCGGACCGGTTTGCGATCGGCGCCTGGGGTGCTCATGGACGTCTAAGCGTTGCTGAGCAGGTCCATCTGCCCGAGGAGTTTCTCGATGCGGGAGCGGACCTGGCGGCGTTCGGAGCGGAGGTCGTCGAGTTCCTGGGTTGAGCGCTGGGCGGCTTCGAGGGCTTTGGAAGCTTCCTGGCGCGCGGCGTCGCGCTCGGCGAGGGTCTGTTCGAGGCGCTGGCGGAGCGAGGCGTTTTCCTCGCGGAGGCTCATGACGGTTTCGACGGCGCGGTTGATGCGCTCTTCGAGACTTTCAAGCGAATCGCGTTCGTCGAGTTCTTTCGCCGGCAGGGCCATGGGTTACACCTTTGCGAGCGCGCTCTTGGCTTGTTCGACCAAGGCGGTGAATTTCGCTTCGTCGGTGGCGGCGAGGTCGGCGAGGACCTTGCGATTCAGGTCGAGCCCGGCCTTTTTCAAGCCGCCGATGAACTGGCTGTACGACAAGCCAGCGTTGCGGCAGGCGGCGCCGATGCGGACGATCCAGAGCGAGCGGAAGTCGCGCTTTTTGCGGCGGCGTCCGACGTAGCCGTAGCGGAGCGACTTTTCGACGGCTTCCTGGGCGGCGCGGTAAAGCTTGCTCTTGGTGAGGAAAAAGCCGGAGGCGAGCTCCAGCGTCTTACGCCGGCTATCGCGGCGATGAGTACCACGTTTGACTCTTGGCACGTTTTTACTCCTTTATCAGCATTCAGTACGGCGAAGCGGGCACGTGCGGTGGCGCCGTTCGCCGGGGCCGGATCGTGTCCGGCGTTTAGTAAGGGATCATGCGTTGCAACGAGGCCTGATTGGTCTCGTCGGCGACCACGGTCTTGCCGAGGCGGCGCTTGCGGGCACGGGATTTCGATGTCAGGATGTGGCGCGCAAAGGCGTGACGGCGAACCACTTTGCCCGTGCCTGTTTTTTTGAACCGTTTGGACGCACCCTTATGCGTCTTGAGTTTTGGCATTTCTCGTTCCTAATGCTCCTTCCAGTACAAGCAGGAAGGGAATTTCAAGCACAACTCCTTTTAGGCTACCATGCGGTCCCTGGCGCTGCAAAGCGGCTCAGCCGCCGACGATCATGGCGGGGCCGGAGGGCCAGAACTGTCCGCCGGGGATCCAGCTCCGTGAGAGGTAGTCGCAGAGCAGGATGCCGAGCAAGATGACCAACCAGAGGAAACCCGCGCCGACGTAGAGGCGCGTGAGGGAGTCGGCCTGGCGGACGTGCATGAAGATGGTGACCACGAGCAGCATCTTGACGACCGCGATGGTGATGGCGGCGATGATGTTGAACGGCCCAAGGTCGATGAGGGCCACTTGCCAGGTGGTCATGGTCAGGATGCTGAGCGCCGCCCAGACGGCGACATAGACCTTGATGGGAACGACCTGATGACTGGTCATGCGTGTAAGTGCGCTCCTATGAGGTACAAAAGCGGGAAGAGGAAGATCCACACGATATCGACGAAGTGCCAGTAGAGGCCGATGATCTCGACCGGCGTGTAGTAGTGGCTGCTGAAGCTGCCTTTATAGGACTTGATGAGCAGGTAAGTGAGCAGGCCGGCGCCGATGACCATGTGGAGGGCGTGGGTGCCGGTCATGGCGAAGTAGAGGAAGAAGAGAATCTGCGCCTGGTGGGCGTAGTTGGGGACGTTGTACTCGAAGTGGGGGCCGGGGATGAGGTGTTCGACCCACTTCTCATGATACTCGTAGCCCTTGATGCCCAGGAAGACGAAACCGAAGAAGAGCGTGAGGACGATCATGATGCGGAGCATCTTCTGGTTGTCGACCTGAGCGGAGCGGACGGCGAGGGCCATGGTGAGAGAACTGGCGATGAGCACCAGGGTGTTGGCCATGCCGAGGGTGACGTTCATGTAATGGGTTGTGCTTTGGAAAGCGCCCGGGTACATGGAGCGGTAGACGGTGTAGGCGCCGAACATACCGCCGAAGAACATGATTTCGGTCAGCAGGAAGGCCCACATGCCGAGCTGGGCGGAGCTGAACTGCTGCTCCATGTCATCGAAGTGATGTTGTAAGTGTGGTGTGTGTTCGTGTTCGAGTGTCGTGGTTGTATCAGCCAACGTGCACCCCCGTATCGTCGCCGGAATAGTTGTATGCCTCTTCGTTCATGACAGGAGGCGTGTCGAAGTTGTAGGTCGGTGGCGGAGATGAGGTCTCCCATTCGAGGCCTTTTGCGCCCCAGGGATTCGCGGGCGCTTTCGGCCCATAGAAGAGAGACCAGATCAGATAGATGAGCGGCAGCGTGAAGCCGATGCCGAGGACGCTGGCTCCGGCGGTGGACATGACGTTGAACACCTGGTATTCGGGAGCGTAGGCGTGGTAGCGGCGCGGCATGCCGGCGTAACCGGCGAGGAACTGCGGGAAGAAGGTAAAGTTAAATCCGACGAAAACGATGAGGGCGGAGAGTTTGCCCCAGAATTCCGGATACATTCGGCCGGTGATCTTCGGCCACCAGAAGTGGAGGCCGCCGAGATAGCCGAGCACCATGCCGCCGACCATGACGTAGTGGAAGTGGGCGACGACGAAGTAGGTGTCGGTGAGGTGGACGTTGGTGGCCAGCGTTGCGAGGAAGAGGCCGGTGAGGCCGCCGATGGTGAACAGGCCAATGAAACCGAAAGCGTAAAGCATCGGGGTTTCGAAGCGGATCGAACCTTTATACATGGTTGCGGTCCAGTTAAAGACCTTGATGGCGGAGGGGACGGCGACGGCCATGGAGAGCAGCGAGAAGACGAGGCTGGCGTACATGGACTGGCCGGTGACGAACATATGGTGGCCCCAGACCAGGAAGCCGAGGACGGCGATGCCGATACTGGAACCGGCGATGAAGGGGTAGCCGAAGGGGCGCTTGCGGGAGAAGCAGGCGACGATTTCGTTGATGACGCCCATGCCGGGCAGGATCATGATGTAGACGGCCGGGTGGGAGTAGAACCAGAACAGGTGCTGGAACAGGATCGGGTCGCCGCCGATGGCGGGGTCGAAGATGCCGACGTGGAAGATGCGTTCGAGGCCGAGGAGGGCGATGGTGATGGCGACGACCGGGGTGCCGAGCAACTGGATGAGGCTGGTGGCGTAGTGGGCCCAGACGAAGAGCGGCAAGCGGTCAAAGGTCATGCCGGGGGCGCGCATCTTGTGGATGGTGACGATGAAGTTCAGTCCGGTGAGGATGGAGGAGAAGCCGGAGACGAACACAGCGATAGCCGCGGCAACGACATAGGTTCGCGAGTAAGTGCTGGAGAAGGGGGGGTAGAAAGTCCAGCCAGTGTCGACGCCGCCGTAGGCCATGGTGCCGACGGCGATGAGGCCCGCGACGATGTAGATGTACCAGCTTAGTAAGTTGATGCGGGGGAAGGCGAGATCCTTTGCTCCGATCATCATCGGGATGAGGAAGTTGCCTAGTGTTGCGGGGATGGACGGGATGAGGAAGAAGAAGATCATCACGATCCCGTGCATGGTGAACAGCTTGTTATAGGTGTCGGAGTTGAACAGGTCGCCGGCCGGGGTCGCCAATTCGAGGCGAACGAGCATGGCGAAGATGCCGCCCAACAGGAAGAAGAACGAGATCGAGATGAGGTAAAGGATCGCGATCCGTTTGTGGTCGGTGGTGAAGAGCCACGACTTCCAGCCGTACTTGGTGTTGAGATAGTTCAGCGTTTCGGTGCTGCGCGGAGTTTCGATTGCAGTGCTCATTACAGACTCCCTACTGAAGCGGCGTTACCCGTGGCCGGCGCTTTTGGAACTTTGGGCGCGGACTTTCCGGCCGCGGCAGGCACGGCAGGCGCACGGTGCGGGCTAAGGGACTTGATATAGGCGATCAACTGGAGGAGTTGCTCTTCATTGACCTCGCCCTGGAAAGTGGGCATGATGTCGGGTTTATAGCCGTATACGATTTTTGCGTTGGGATTCAATATAGACTCGCGGACGTACGACTCGTCGGCGATGACGGTGCTGCCGTCCGACATCTGCTGCTTGTTGCCGAAGACGTTCATGAGGTTCGGGCAGCGGCCTCCGGCGGTGAACAGGTGGCAACTGGAGCAGCCGAGTTGGCTGAATAGGCGACCGCCTTGCTCGGCCATGGTGCCGGTGGCGCCGCCGCCGGCGAGCCAGTTTTCATATTCCTTGGGTTCCATGACGGTGACCCAGCCGACCATGCCGGAGTGTTCGGTGCCGCAGTATTCGGCGCAAAAGATGTGATAGCGCCCGGGTTTGGTGGCGATGAACCATTCGGTGTTGTAGCGGCCGGGGACCACGTCGCGTTTGAGGCGGAAGGCCGGGAGGAAGAAACTGTGGATGACGTCCTCACTGGCAAGGGTAAGCTTGACCGGGACGTTCACCGGTACATGGAGTTCGTTAATTTCGCGCTGACCGCCGGGATACTGGACCTTCCACATCCATTGTTTGCCGACGATGAAGACGTCCATGGCATTTGCGGGCGCCCGGCCGTTGTCGAAGTAGATCTTGGCGCCCCAGAAGAACATGACGAGCATCACGAGGAAGGGGATGATGGACCAAGTGATTTCCAGAGGGATGGACCCGTGGATCAGGGGCGGTTTGTCGTCGTCGGACCGTTTGCGGTACATGGCCGCGAAGATCAATATGCCGAGGAAGATGATCGCGGTCATGACGACGGCGACGATCGACTGGAAGTAGTACAGTGCGTCGACCGCCGGAGCGTTCGTAGCTGCACTGGGAGGAATCAGCGTAAACTGGCCCATAATTTCCTACACAACCCTCTGATGTTCGCTGCCGCCGCCGGGCGCCGATGGCTGCCCGGGGCCGCTGCGGCGGGAAAGCATGAAGATACCGGCCACCATGGCCACAAAGAAGAGACCGCCGACGATGCGCAGGGAGTTGACAATGGCCAAACCGTACTTGCCCGTGCGCGGATCGTAGTGGTAGCAGAAGAGCAGGACCTCGTCGGACGGCGAGCCGATTTTTTCGCCGGACGCATCGACTAAGCCGAGGCGGAGATCGCGTTCGTTGTAATGGATGCCGTAGAAGTATTTCGACAGGACGCCATCGGGTGTGGCGACCATGATGCCGCTGGCATGAGCATACTGTTTCTGGATTGGATCCCAGACATAGGAGAAGCCGGCGGCTGCGGCGGCGCGATGGATTTCCGGATCGGCGCCGGTGAGAAAGTGCAGGCCGTCGGCGGAGCCGAGTTGTTTGGCGTAGGTGGCGCGCTTGGCGGAAGCGATGGCTGGGGTATCGTGTGGGTCGATGCTGATCGCGACGACTTCGAAATCCTTGCCGGGCTTGAGGGGGATCTTCTTCACCGCGGACATCAGGCCGTCGAGTTCGAGATTACACAGCATGGGGCAGGTGTAATAGACGAAGGCGAGGATCACGGGCCGGCCGTGAAAGTAATCGCTCAGCCGGACGGCCTTTCCGCTTTCGTCGACAAAAGCCGCGTCGAGGGGCATCGGCTTATTGAGGTTCTGGGTGATGCCGACCTTTTCGAGGACGGGAGGCCGTCCAAGATAATTCTGCGCCTTGGCCTGCGAGGCCAGGAGGGCGAGCGACGCGATTGCGAACGCACTGATTGTAATTCTACTGCCCAACATGCTCCTCTCCTACTACTGCCGCGGTGGTTGCGTTTGGCTTTACCGCCGGAGCGATTCCCTTCTGTTTATCCTTCGGCGAGGCGGCGGAGGGCCCGACGGGCAGGCCGCGCTCGGCGATGAGATCGATGGCGCGGTCAATCGGGATACGAACGGCGCCGTTGGCCTGGTTGACCCACGCATAACTGTTCAGGACGCGCGCCTCGTTGGCGTGGAGGACCTTAAACTCTTCCCACGGGTGCTCCTGCACGCGCGGGGCTCTGGGCAATTCCATCGGGTGGGGAAGTTCGTTCGCCCGCTCGGGCTGGGCTTGCGTATTGCTGAGGTAATTGAAGATGCCGACGGTGACAAAACAGACGACGAGGACGAGAATCACCATACCAAGCGTAGACAGGAGGATCAACTTGATGTTGACCTCGCGAGTCTCATGCCCGCCGGCCGGGTGTGTTTGGTGTGACAACGAGTGCTCCATGGCGATTACCTTATGCGTGATGGTGCTCGTGGCGCATGGCGATGAGCCGGGCGTCATTCAACGGAAGCAGCGGGCGCGTCTTGAGCTGTTGGAAGAAGAGGAAGAACCAGATGCCGCCGATGCCGGCGAGCGCGGTCAGGTCCATCCAGCTTACGCTCAACTCGGGACGCAGAGGCGGTTGACTCAACCAGAAGACGTCGAGGAACCGCATGAGGAACATATAGACGCACAGGGTGGCGAGTAACTTGGGATTTCGCTTCACGAACCGGTGCAAGAGGATAAAGAACGGCACGCAGAAGTGGAAGACGCTGACGGTCCAGGCGACGTAGCCCCAGCCATGGGTGAAGCGGCGCTGATACCACTGGATTTCTTCGGGCAGATTTCCGGCCCAGGTGATGAGGAACTGGGAGAAGGAAAGATAGGCCCAGACCATGGTGAAGGCGAGCATCAAATTGCCCAGGTCGTGGGTGACGGGCATATTGATGGTTTCCTTGAAGGGGCTCTGATCGGAGTAACGGACAAGGAGGATGATGCTCAGGGCGAGCATGGCCAGCACTTGTCCGATGAGGTACATGGCGCCGTAGATGGTGGAGTACCAGGTGGGCTCGAGCGACATCACCCAATCGAAGAAAGCGAAGGTGGAGGTGAGGACGAAGAGCAGAAGCATGGGCGCGGAGAACTGGCGCATGCGAACCTGGATGGCGACACCTTCGGCGTGATCCTTGGTTTTGTCCTGGATATCGGTGCGGCTGGAGAGGCGGTAGCCGAGGAAGGTCCAGAAAAGTAAGTAGATGATGAAGCGGATGGTGAAGCCCTGCGGGTTGAGATAGGCGATCTTATGGGCGACGGCCGGATCCTTCAAGAACTCGGGCCGGACCCAGGGAAAGAGGGTGTGCATGGCGCCGGGCAGGAAGAAGGCAATGGCCAGGGGGATGAACGTATAGGGCAGCACCTTTGCGGAGGCTTCGAGGAAGCGCCGGATGATGGCGCCCCACTTACCGCCGACTACGTTATTGAGGAGATAGAGGCCGAGGGCTCCGGCGGAGAGGCCGGCCCAGAAGAGGCTGCCGTAGAACCAGGAGTAAGTGAACTGGGTCTTATTGACGGCCAAACCGGCGAAGGTAGCGGCTATGCCGACTATGCCGATGATTAACGCTGTACGTTGGGAGCGCGAGATGCGCTCGATGAGGACATTCGGCTCGCTCACTGCTGACCTCCCTGCGAGGCGGCCATGGTGGCCCGGTAAGATGGTGCGATTTCGCCCGAGAAGGGGGCGGGTAATTCGGGGTGGCCGGGGTTATTGGCCACACTGCGCGGGGGCGACCAGTTCAGGGTCGCTGTCGGCGTATCCGGGACCTGAACGACGGCCTGCGGGCCACCGGATTTCAATTCGGCCTGGACATCGGCCGGGACGTCGCTCAGCGTGGCGGCCTCACTCAACTGGAGGGCGCGGATATAGGCGATAATCCTCCAGCGGTCGTCGACGCTGACGCGGGAGGCGTAGCTGGGCATGGCGCCGAAGCCGTTGGTGATGACGTCGAAGAAGTGGCCGGCGGGCGCTTTCATGAGTTTTTCGGTGTGATAATTCCCGGCTTTGCGGTAACCGCGCTGGACGATCATGCCGTTGCCGTCACCGAGCCGGCTGTGGCAGGGCGAACAGTAGATATTGAAGCGGTACTCGCCGAGGCGGAGGTCGTCTTTGGTGATCTTCCACGGGAAGTAGTCGACATCCTGGCCATTGACTTTGCCGGTGTAGCGGGCTTCGTCGAGTTCGAGGTATCCGCGGGCTACGGTATCTTCGACCATGGGCCGCTCAGACCGGCGGTCGCCCCAGAAGTTGGACTCGGCCAGCGCCTTGTAGCGCGGCTGATTGTGCATATCCTGGCGGCAGCCGAGCGTGGCGAAGGCGAGGAGACCGACGAGGGTGAACTTAATTCTCGACATCGGCGACCTCGTAGGCAGTCAGTGTGGAGAGGAATTCGCGGGTTCGCTCTTTATCGAAGAGCGGGTCGGCGGCTTCGACGCAGAGGAAGAAGCGATCCTTGGTAGCGCGGGCAAATTCTGGCACGTTGAAGACGGGGTGATAGGGTTGCGGCAGGCCGTTCATGGCGAACATGCCGAAGACGGCCATCAGGGCCGAGAGCAGGACGGTGCACTCGAAGGTGATGGGGATGAAAGCCGGCCAGCTATTGAACGGGCGGCCGGCGACGTTGTGGGCGTAGGCGATTTTGGCGATCCAGTAGAGGAGCGAGAAGCCGCCGACGCAGCCGGTGAGGCCGGCGGCGAGGACCGCCTGGGAAACATAGTGTTTCCGGAAGCCGATGGCGTCGGCGAGGCCTTCGACAGGCATGGGCGAGTAAGCGTCCATCTGGCGGTAGCCGGCGGCGTAAGTTTTGTTGGCCGCGTCGAGGAGTTGCTCGGGCGTGGTGAATTCCGCCATCAACCCGTAGAGTCCGGTTCGAGGTGCGTTGTCGTTCATCGCATCAATCTCCGTGCGCCGGCAGAGGCTTGACCTCATACGCGCCGGTGTGTTGCATGTGGTGCAGATCCTCGCGCACTTCGAACATGGCGAGCATCGGCACAAAGCGAACAAAGAGCCACATCAGGGTTGTGAACAGGCCGATGGTTCCGATGAAGGTGGCCCAATCCCAGATGGTCGGGTAGTACATGCCCCAGGAGGAGGGCAGGAAGTCACGGTGGAGGCTGGTGATAACAATCACGAAGCGTTCGAGCCACATCCCTACGTTGACGATGATGGAGATGATGAACAGCGCCGTGAGATTGAGCCGGACCTTGCGGATCCAGAGCAGTTGCGGGATGGCGATGTTACAGGAGATCAACATCACGTACGACCACCAGTAAGGCCCGGTCATGCGGTTCCAGTACATGAAGCTCTCATAGGGGTTGCCGCTATACCAGGAGATGAACGCTTCCATGGCGTAGCCGTAGGCGACGATGAGGCCGGTACCCAACATGACTTTCGCGGCGGCCTCTAAGTGGCGCATGGTGATGAGGCCTTCCATGTGGAACCATTTCCGGGTGGGGATGGCGAGAGTAATGACCATGGCGAAGCCGGAGTAAATGGCGCCGGCGACGAAGTAGGGCGGGAAGATGGTGGTGTGCCAGCCGGGGAGGATGGAGATGGCGAAGTCGAAGCTGACCACGGTGTGGACGCTGACGACGAGAGGCGTTGAGAGGCCCGCCAGGATGAGGTAGGCCATCTGATAGCGGGACCAGTGTTTGGCGGAGCCACGCCAGCCGAGGCTGAGCATGCCGAACAGGACCCTCTGCCACTGATGTTTGCTGGTGTCGCGCATGGTGGCGAAGTCCGGGACGAGGCCGGTGAGCCAGAACAAGAGGGAGACGGTGGCGTAAGTGGAGACCGCGAAGACGTCCCAGAGGAGTGGGCTGCGGGGCTGGGGCCAGAGCCACATGGAGTTGGGGTAAGGCAGGAGCCAGTAAGCGAGCCAGGGCCTGCCGAGGTGCAGGATGGGGAACATACCGGCGCAAGCGACGGCGAACAGCGTCATGGCTTCGGAGAAGCGGTTGATGGAGGTTCGCCAGTCCTGTTTGAGCAGGAGCAAGATGGCCGAGATGAGGGTACCGGCGTGGCCGATACCGATCCACCAGACGAAGTTGACGATCGCGAAGCCCCAGGCGATGGGGATGACGATGCCCCAGACGCCGACGCCTTTGTAGAAGAGCCAGGCGGCGGCGATCAGCAGGAGCTGAAGCAGCGCGAAGGCCGCGGCGAAGGCGAAGAACCAGGGCTTCGGCGTTTTGGCCAGCGGCTGATAAATGACGCCAGAGATTCTGTCGGTGACGGTGGCGATATCGTGGCCCGGGCCGAGGACGTGGTCGGGCCCCGGGTCGATGTCAGGCGGAATTGGTCGAACTACTTCTTCGGTCTTCAATGCCGTTACCCCTTCTGCAAGTCTGGATTCGGATTGCGCACGCGGGCCAGGTAAGTGGTGCGGGGGCGGGTATTCAACTCACCGAGCAGGCCGTAGTTGCGGACCTGCCGTTTCAGTTTCGCAACCCGGCTGTTCGGGTCGTTGATGTCGCCGAACACAATCGCCTTAGTGGGACAAGCCTGTTCGCAGGCGGTAATGATTTCCCCATCGCGGACGCGGCGGTTTTCCTTTTCAGCGAGGATCTTGGCCGCGTTGATGCGCTGGATGCAATACGAGCATTTTTCCATGACGCCCCGGCTGCGGACGGTGACGTCGGGATTGCGAACACCCTTGAGGCTTTCGGTGTACCAATCCGAGTAGAGATAGAAGTTGAAGCGCCGGACCTTGTACGGGCAGTTATTGGAGCAGTAGCGGGTGCCGACGCAGCGGTTGTAGACCATCTGGTTGAGTCCTTCGCCGCTATGGACGGTGGCGGCGACGGGGCAGACCAGTTCGCAGGGGGCGTTTTCGCAGTGCATGCAGGGCACCGGCTGGAAGTACATTTCCGGGTCGTCCAGGTTGGAGCCGGCATAGTAGCGGTCGATGCGGATCCACTGGAGCTGGCGGCCCTTGGCGGTTTCTTCCTTGCCGACGACGGCGATGTTGTTTTCGGCCTGGCAGGCGACGTTGCAGGCGTTGCAGCCGACGCAGGCATTGAGGTCGAAGGTGAGGCCCCATTTGTACCCTTCGTAGATGTAGTCGGGGTAGAGGGTGTTCTTCTGGTCTTCGGCTTCTTCGAGGGCGAACTCGACCTGTGGGTTCTTGCGGTACTCCTCGAGGGTCTTCAGGCGCACCGGATTGCGCTCGGCCATGGTCTGCTGGTGCTGGGTGGCAGCGAGCAGGTAGGTGCGGCCGGTTTTGCGGATGTCGACGCCGGCGGAGTGAAAGAGCCCGGCGGAGGTGCGGATTTTGTAGGCGTTGAACCCGGTTCCATCGGCGACGCGGCCGCCGTGGGTGCGGCCATAGCCGAGGTGGACGGTGATGGAGTCGGCGGCGTGGCCGGGGAGGATCCAGACCGGGGCTTCGACCATGCGTCCTTCGAAGTTCAGCGCAACGACATCCTCGGTTTGCACGTTGAGCTTTTGCGCGGTGGAGGGGGAGATCCAGACGGCGTTGTCCCAAGTGCTCTTGGTGGTGGGCTTGGGCAGTTCCTGGAGCCAGCCGTTATTGGTAAACGATCCGTCCCAGATGGTGGGGTCGGGGCGGAAGACGATTTCGATGCCGGAGGCCGGAGAAGGGGTGGAGGCCGGGGGCATCTTGGCGTCGACCTTGATGGGTTCGAGCGCGGTATTGGCGACGAGGCCGTCGTGGAGGGCGATTTTCCAGTTACGGTCGAAGTCCTTGTCGCCGAGTTTCTGCTGCCAGTAGGATTTGACGAGGTCGTGGGCGGAGCGGCCCGCGTCGCCGCTGAGGGCAGCGAGCAATTCGATTTCGGTGCGGCCGCCGTAAAGTGGCGCAATCAGAGGCTGCTGGATGGTGATGGTGCCGTCGTGAGCGCGGGCGTCGCCCCAGGTTTCCAGGTAATGGGCCGCGGGCAACTGCCACTGGCAAAGGACCGAGGTTTCGTCGTTGTAGAGCGAGAGATGGGCCTTGAGCTTGACCTTGGAAAGGGCCCCGGCGAAGTCGAGGTCGGCGGGGGCGTCATAGACGGGGTTGCCGCCGAAGATGAAGAGCGTGTCGACCTGGCCGGCGCGCATGGCCGCGATGAGGTCCTTGAGCGACTGGGTGGTGTCGACCGGGGAATACTCGAGGGGTTCGGTGTAATAGAGGGTTTTGCCGACGTTGCCGAGGGCGGCGTTGATGGCGTGAGCGACGGCGTGGACGGCGGGCGGCTGATAAGGACCGGCGATGACGACGGAGCGGCCTGCGGCGGATTTCAGGTCGGCGGCGATGGCGGCGATGGCCTTGTGGGGCGAGGCGCTCGAGGTGGCGCCGGAGACGCCGAGGGCGGCCGCGAGATCGCGGGCAAAACCTTCGATTTCGGCCGATTTCAGGAGAATGTGCTCGTCGGCGGTGGCGCCGGTGGGCGAATAGTGCGGCTCGACGACGTAGAGGCGATTAACCTTAGTCTGCTCCGCGGGGATGCCTTCGGCCACGGCCTGTACCGGGTTGGCTGGGGGAGGAGTGGTATCTTCTTCGACGTGGGTTGAGGCCTGATTGCGGAGCGGGGCGACGGGACCGGCCTGGAAGCCTTCCTGGCGGTCGGCCTTGGAGGAGGGCGCGGCGGTGATGTTGGTCCGGATGCGGCGACCGCTGATGAAGTCGCGGGCGTAGCGGACGCGGCCGTCGCCGGAAGTGAGAAAGTCGGAATCGAGCGAGACGACAACGTCGGCGTTCTCGAACTGGTAGACGGTGTTGACCGGGCGGCCGAAGGCGAGTTTTGCGCCTTCGTGGACGTTGTTCCGGCCGACGGGTTCCCACTGGTGCCACTTCAGATTCGGCAGAGCCTGTTGGGTGTAAGCGAGTTGGGCAGCAAGGCTGGGCGAGGTGACGGGCCGGGTGAGGATGGCTATGCCTTTGCCGCCGTTATTCTTGGCATCTTGTTGGATCGAAGCGAGAACGCCGTCGAAGGAACCCCAGCTTGTGATGTCGCCATAGCGGAGGACGACCTGGGAGCGGTCCGGGTCCCAGAGGTCAAGGACGGAGGCTTGGGCGAAGGCGTCGGTCGAGCCGAGGCTGCCGGGGTGATCGGGGTTGCCCTCAACCTTGGTGGGCCGGCCGAGGTGGCTCTCGACGAGCAGGCCGATGGCGGCGCCCGGGCCGGGCAGCGCGGTGGCAAAGAAGAGCGGCTTGCCGGGGGTGAATTCGTCCGGCTGTTTGACGTAGGGGACGATCAGTTCTTTCGGCTGCTTGGTGCAGGCGCTCAGACCGGCGAGGGCGAGGGAGGAGGCCATCACCTTGAGCGCGGTGCGGCGGTTGACCGGGTCCACCCAATCGGGGGCGCGATTGGGGAACTCGTCCTCGACAAACGATTGGAAATCCTCGGTTTCCGCGATTTCTTCGAGGCTCTTCCAGTAGGTGGGCCCGGTGGACTGGCTGAGGCGCCGGCGGAGACGCTCGATGTCGAGCCGCTCCTTGGGTTTGGCCTGGGCCGGGGAGATCGACGTTACGTCGAACGGGCGCACGGTTTCCGGGCCCTGCCCGTCCGGGCGGTTGGGTTCGTTTTTATGACTGCCGTTCATCGATGGCACGTGTAGCAATCCGTCAGACTCTGGACATGATATTCGGCAACGAGTTTTTTACCGAGCTCGGCCTGGTTGGCGGGCGTCTGGTAGGCCGTATTGAAAACTTCGGACCGGGGGCGGATGTACTTCTCCGGATTCCGGTGGCACTCCAGGCACCAGTTCATGTACAGCGTGTTCTGCTTGTACATAAAGGCGATGTTTTGGACTTCGCCGTGGCAAGTGGAACAACCGATCCCCTTGTTCAGGTGGATGCTGTGGTTGAAGTAGACGAAATCGGGCAGGTCATGGACGCGGGTCCACTCGATGGACTGGCCGGTGCGCCAGCTTTCCCGGACGGGTTCGAGAACGGCGGCGTTGGTCCAGATCTGGGAGTGGCAGCTCATGCAGACCTCGGTGGCCGGAAGGCCAGCCCTGGCGCTGGTTTCGACCGAGGTGTGGCAGTAGCGGCAGTCGATCCCATCGTCGAGCACGTGGTGCTTGTGGCTGAACGGGATAGGCTGCGTTCTGACGACTCGGACGTCGGTGATGTATGCGCCGCGATCGATCGTGTAAGCCAGAGCGATAATGCCGCCAAGGAGCACTATGCCGCCAACAATGCTTACCTTTGCGATCGAGTTCGCGCTTCGATGGAAGATCTGCATGCGAGCTTGATCCTTAATCTTTAAATACTAGACGAAATTTTGTCAAAGTGCAAAAAATCCGCTCAGACGAGCAAAAGCCAGGATTGGATCCTTCAAGATCGGCAAGAACCGGTCCGGTCCGCGGGCGAGTCATCCGATCGGCCAGCGAACGCAAACCGAGGCAGTATAGCGAAGATCGGCGGGGGATTGCAAAAACAGGCGAGGGTAGAAATGTTTTTAGGAGGCGAGCGCCGGGATGCGGGCCTGGAGGGCGGAGGCGAGCGAGCGGGCGATGGCTTCCCAGGAGTATTCGCGTTCGACGACAGCGCGGGCGCGGGCGGTAATGGAGGCGAGTTGGGGGGCAGGGCAGGTGCTGAGTTGGTCGATGATGCGCGGGAACTCGATGAGAGGAGCGACGAGAAGGTGCTCGCCGGGGACCAGGTTCAGGCCGCGGGCGCCGAAGGGGGTGCTGAGAACGGGGATGCCGGCGGCCATGTAATCGAGGATTTTCAGGTTGGTGCCGGAGCCCATTTCCATGGGGTTGAGGGCGAGGTGGGCGCGGGAGAGAGCGAGGTCCTTGGCGCGGTCGTCGAGGACGCCGAGCGGCGTGACGTTGGGGGGAAGCGGGAGGTGGAAGACGCGGAAGTAGTCGCAGACGCTGCCGAGGAGTTGGAAGTGGACAGCGGGGAGGCGGCGGGCGATTTCGGAGACGAAGAGGGCGGCCTCGATGTTGGGTTCGTGCCAGCTTCCGAGGAAGAGGACGGTGAAGGGCGAGGTATTGGCGTAACGTTCGGCGAAGGGGTGATAGGTGACGGAGGCGAGGTCGACGCCGTTGGGGGCGAGGAGGATTTTCTCGGGCGGAATGGCGTACTCGGCAACGAAGGCTTCCGCATCGGCGGGCGAGCAGGCGGAGACGAGGTCGCTATTTTGGCAGGCGCGGCGTTCCGCTTCGTGGGTGAGACGGAGGAGGTAGCGGCCCATGGCGTTTTTGGGGAGCATGCGGCGTTTGAGGGCGAACTCCGCGTTGTGGCCTTCGTAGAAGAGCGGCTGGGACTCGCGGACGGCTTCGATGGCGGTGATGAGATCGGGGTGGCTCGAGACGAGGAGAGAACTCGATGCGGCGGACTGGCGAAGGGCGGCGATGTATTCGGGGGTGAGAAGGAACAGGCGGGGCATGACGACGTCGGTGACGGGAACGCCGGCGGCGCGGCGGGAGGCGCGGGATTCGCGCCGGATGTGGTCATCGGTTTTCGCGATGCGGATTTCGTCGACGCCGGCGGCGATCTCCTGGTGAATGCCGGGTTGGTAGTTGTCGGCAAAGGTGAGGAGTTCGACGCGGCAGTCGAGTTGGCGGGCGAGGTGCCGGTAGAGGTGGTAGACACGGCTCTTGCCTCCGCCACGGGGCGGGTAAACGGGGAAGGTGAGGCAGACGGTGATGTGGCGGCGGGGGCGGGAACTGCGGCGCGGGCCAGGGGCGGCGCCGGTGAGGGTTTCGGCGACGGAGTCCCACCGGATGCCGGCGACTTTGGCGCGGCAGGCGGGGGCCATGGCGCGGGCTTCGGCGATGTGGGTGGCGAGGTAGTCGATGCGCTCGGCGAGGGCGGTGGGCGAGGGCGGGACGGCGAAGCCGGTGAGGCCGTTTTCGACGAACTCGTTGGGTCCGCCGGAGTCCGTGCCCGTGAGCACGGGCTTGCCGCTGTTCATGGCCTCGATGGTGACGAGTCCGTAGTCTTCGTCATAGGGGACGTAGAGGGCGGCGAGGCAGTTGGCGTAGAGGTCGACGACATCGGCGTCGTTGACGAAGCCGAGGAATTCGATGCGCGGGTCGCGGGCGGCGAGGGCGCGGAGGGAGGCTTCCTCCGGGCCGGTGCCGGCGATTTTCAGCGGGAGAGTGGTTTCGGCGCGGAGCATGGCCTCGACGAGGAGACGGACGCGCTTGGCGTTGTCGAGGCGGGAGATGGTGAAGAAATACTCGGAGTTGCCGGAGCGGAAGGAAGGAAGATCGGAGGGAGGGTAGCAGACGGCGACTTCGGCGCCGGCGGGGAAGTAATCCGGGCGGCGGGCGACGTTGCGGCTGATGGCGGCGTATTTGGAGATGGAGGGTGGAGCGAGGGCGCAATCGTCGAGGAAGCGGACGATTTCGCGGATGAGCGGGCCGGGAAACTGGAACAGGTCCGGGGGAGCATCTGTCGCGCGGCGGAGACGGTCGAGGAGGGCGAAACACTCGGGGATGTGAGCGCGGGACGGGGTTTGGGAACGAAGGAAGGCAGTGAGTGGGGCGACGGCGGGGTGGTTCGATTCGCAGCGCGGAGGGAGCGGCGGATAGGTGTCGTAGAGGCCGCGGAGGCGGTGAAGCAGGTAGAGCACGTGGCGGGGATGATTGATCATCCAGGCCGGGTATTTCAAGCTGATGACGAGGTCGAAGTGAGAGAGGTCGAGTTGAGAGAAGGCGCGATAGGAATCGATGAGGTCCCAGAAGGAGAGTTCGCGGGCGGGGATTTTGATGAGTTCGGCCTGGTGGGAGGTTTCCTGGTTGAGGTAGCTGAGGAGGCCCCAGGCGAGTTTTTCTGCGCCGCCGATGGTGAAGGGGACGGGGCTTGGAGCGACCAGGGCGATTTTCATGGGCGGCTCGATTACTGGCTGAGCAGGGCGGCGACGGTGTCCCAGGAGATGTCCATCGACTCGTAGTGCTGGTAGCCGTTGGAGCCGAGGCCGGCGCCATGGCGGGGCATCGCGTACAGCTCGTCGATGGCCTGCGCGATGGCGCGGGGTTCGGGATCGGCGATCAGGCCGGTCTCGCGGTGGCGGACGAACTCGAGCGGACCGCCGGAGTCGTGACAGGTGATGACGGGCTTACGGGCGAGCATGGCTTCGAGGGTGATGTAGCCCAAATCTTCGCCGCGCGGGCCGAAGAAGACAGCGAAGGAATGGGCGTAGAAGGCGAGGAGGCCGGCTTCGTCGAGTTCGCCGATCAAGCGGACACGATGTTCGAGCCCGAGCGCGGCGATTTCGCTTTCATACACGGCTTGCTGACCGCCGGAGCCCGAGATGATCGCGAAGACGGGGGCGGTGACGTAGCGCATGGCTTCGATCAGCAGGATCTGGCGCTTGTGGCGTTCGAGGCGGCTGGGGGCGAAAACGTAGGGCAGCGGATCCGCGGTGTAGAGTTTGCCGGCGAGCGGGGGCGGATGGTACAGCGGGGTGGAGGAGATTCCGTTGAAGCGTTGGAGACGGTCGGCGACGGTCTGCGAGTTGGCGAAGCGGCGGGGGATGGCGGCGAGGTGCTCGGTGTCGAGGCGGTGGATGAGGGCTCGGAGTTGCTCGGCTTCTTGGGTATGAGGCGCGTGGTTTTCCCACTCGTCGTAGACGGTGCGATGTTGGTGGAGCAGCCAGAGCGTTTTTTCCGGGTGTTTCAGATAGTAGGCGGGGAAGCGGAGGCAGATGACGCGATCAGGGGTGGGGACGCCGAGGCAGGTGAAGTCTTCGTTGAGCCACTGTTCGACGCCGTGCCGCACGGCGTGTTCGGGCTGGAAGCGGAACGGCATGGTGACGATGTCGGCATCGTGGCCGGCGCGCTGGAGGGTGGCGCGGAGACCGGTGGCGTGGGCTTCGGAGCCGCCCTCGACGAAGGGAGTGCGGACGGTCGCGATGGCGATTCTCAATCGGCGCTCCGGCGCGCGGCTTCCAGGGCCTCGACTCTGCGTTCGAGTTCGAGGAGCGCCTCGCGGTTCGCCTTGTTGAAGGCGACGCGGGCGGTCTGGCGCTCGAGTTCGGCGACGGATGATTTGTCGGCCTTGGCCTCCATGGGGCCGATGAGTTCGAGGCGGAAGACGCGATGGACTTCGGCGAAGCGGCGCTCGACGGAGGACTCGAGCCGGCGAAGGTTGGCTTCGAGGGCGGGGAGATTGAGAACGAGGACTGCGATGCGCAGCAGGGGTCCGGCGACCGGGAGACGGAACAGGCGCTCGCGGCGCAACGCTGCGTCGAGGCCGGGCACGGGGACGGCGCGCGCGCGGCCTTCGGTGGAGTGACTTACAGCGGCGATAAAATCGAGCTTGGAGAGCGTACCGGCGTGGAGGCGATCCGCGTAGGAGGCCGCGGCGTCGCGTTCGGGTTCGCGGCCAAGTAACTCGCGGTAAGTGAGCCGGACCAGGGTTTCGTCGTGAAAAGCGAGGAATCGGGAGAGCGGGAGCGGACGTGGCTCGGACTCGAGATCCGGAGGAAGCGGAGCGAGTAAGTTGCGATGGCTTGTATCGGGGGCGGACGCGGCGCAGGCGGCGGGGAACTTGCGCGCGGCCGCTTCGTCTCGCACGCGCTGAATCAGAGAGTCCAGATCGAGGGGTTTCGTCCCGGAAGGGTTCATTTGGACCAAAGAATGCTTTCTCATTATAGTGGCCCTGGCGCAGGATAGCTGTTGCGGAGTGGCGCGGGTCTTTATAATGGAGTCACGCGCCCGTAGCTCAGCTGGATAGAGCGATTGACTTCGAATCAATAGGCCGGGGGTTCGAGTCCCTCCGGGCGCGCCACTTCACTTAGGCCGCGGACCGAAGTTCCTAGGACTTAGGTTCCAGTTTTGCGGCTGATGCGGCTAATTCCTATTGCGGCGACGCCAAGGCACCGTATAATTAGGCAGGACTGCGACGCCGAAAGGGTCGCGGAAGTCTTCAATGGCTAGGGGTCTGCGGCTGCACAGACTTACCCTTGTGAGTTGATTCAACATGGCGGGACCAGGCGAGGCCGTTTACCGGATCCTGATCGCTGCGCCGGAGTCGGAGCGGGAGAGAAAGCTTCGGGCTGCGCTGTCGGCGGGATCGAGCTGCGAGATCAAGATCGAAGGGGCGCGCACGGCTCAGCAACTCGCGGCGCTTTCCGGGCAGCGGTTTGACGCGTTGATCGTCGACCCGGCGGTTGCGAAAGAACAGATACTGACCGATTTGTTCGGGGTATCGGGCGGCGATGGCGGGCGGGTGTTTTTGCTTGCCGAGAGCGGAGCCGGGGGACGGAGAGGAGGTTTGGCGATCCGATTCGAGGAGGGCGAGCCGGACCTGGAACCTTTGTGGAAGGCGCTGGCGGCGAGCCCGACCCCGGAGGGAAGCGACCCTCTGCTCGCGAGCGTCGAGCGGCAGATGGGCGATCTGGTGTGGCACTTTCACGACGCGCTGGTGGTGTACGACGTTGGCGCCGGGCGTGCGGTATATGCGAGTCCCGCGTTCGAGAAGATCTGGCAGACTTCGCGAACGGCGGTGATTGGGGACGGCGAGCGGTGGATCGGCACGTTCGTTCCGGAGGAACGTAGCCGGGTGCGGGAGGCGATTGCGGCAGGGGCGGCGGGGAATGCGCAGTCGCTGGAGTGCCGGATTATGCGGCCGGGCGGAGGCGTGGGGTGGATTTCGCTTCGCGTGGTTCCGTGGCGGGAGGGCGGCGGGGCGGTGCGGCGGCTTTCGGCGGTGGCCACCGATATCACGGCGCACAAAGAAGCCGAAGCGGCGTTGCGCGCGGAGAAGGAGCGGCACCGCGAACACGAGCGACGGTACCGGCTGTTGTTTGAGAACAGCCCGCTGCCGATGTTTCTTTACGACGTCGAGACGCTGGGCTACATCGAAGTGAACGATGCGGCGGTGGAAAAGTACGGGTATAGGCGGGAAGAGTTTCTGCAGATGACGGTGCTGGACATCCGGCCGGAGGATGACCGGGCGCGGCTTAGGGAGGCGCTGAGGACGCTCGGCGCGGGTGTGCAGCATTTGGGCGATTGGCGTCACCGGCTGAAAGACGGGAGATTGATCGACGTCGAGATTCTGACGGAGACGATGGAGTTCAAAGAGGGCCGCAAGGCGGTGCTGGTGGCGGCGATTGACGTGACCGAGCAGCGGCGGACGAAGCGGCGCGAGGAGTGCGAGCGGGAGGTTACCGCGATTCTGGCGGAGGCGGCGACGGTGCCGGAGGCGGTGCCAGGCGTGCTTCGCGCCTTGGGCGAGCGTCTGGGGTTCGAGTATGCGGCGGGATGGTCGGCGCCGGTTGAGGGGGAGCGGTTCGGCTGCGCGTACTTTTGGGCGGGCGGGGGGTTTCCGGCACTGGATCCGTACACGGCCTTGTCGCCGTCGGATCCGCTTCTGGCGAGGGTGATCGGGACCAGGGCTCCGGTGTGGGTGACGGATTTTTCGCAGGAGCCGGAGTTCGCCAAGGGGCTGGTGAGCCAGGGGCTGCGAGCCGGCGCGATGCTTCCGGTGTCGGCCGGCACGAGCGATTGGGCGGCGATCGGGGTGTTCTGCACAAACTGCCGGCCGCTCGATGAAGGGTTGCGGCGGCTGCTGGAGAGCGTTGCGGCGCGGCTGGGGCAGTTCATCGAGCGGAAGCGGGCCGAGGACACGCAACGCAGCCACGATGAGCGGACGCGGCTGATCATGGAAAACGCGCTGGACGGGGTGATCGAGACCGACGCCCAGGGGCGGGTGACGCGGTGGAACGCACAGGCGGAACGGATTTTCGGCTGGTCGAAGGAAGAAGTGCTGGGCCGGCCGCTGACGGAGACGATCATTCCGCCGGAGGCGGCGCCGCTGCACGAGGCGGGCATCGCGCGGTTTTCCGAGGCGGGTGGTGGGCCGATGCTGAACCGGAGGGTGGAAGTAACGGCGCTGCGGCGGGACGGGACGCGGTTTCCGATCGAGCTGTCGGTTACGGCGATTCAGACCCGTTCGGGGTGGAGCTTCAATGCGTTCGTGCGTGACATCTCGGCGAGGAAGGCGGCGGAGGAGCGGCTGCGGAACCAGAGCGCGCTACTCGAAGCGATCCTTGGACACATTGGCGACGGCGTGCTGGTGGCGGACCGCTTCGGAAAGCTTCTGCTGGTGAACGAGGCGGCGGACCGGCTGTGCGGGTTTCCGGTGGAGCGGGAGGCGGGGCAGCGGGCACGAACGATGGGGCTGTATCATCCGGACCGGAAGACGCCGATCGAGGAGGACGAGTTGCCCAGTTGCCGGGCCGCGCGCGGGGAGAGCGTGGACGATATGGAGATTTACGTCTCCAACGGGGCGCATCCGGAGGGACGATGGCTGCTGTGCAACGCCCGGCCGGTGTCGATCGGCGGGGGCGATCCGGTGGCGGGTGTGGTGGTGATGCGGGACAACACGCTTCGCAAGAACGCCGAAGAGGCGATGCGGACGGCGAAGGAAGCCGCCGAGAGTGCGAACCGGACGAAGAGCGAATTTCTGGCGAACGTGAGCCACGAGTTGCGGACGCCGCTGAACGGTATTCTGGGGATGCTCGAACTGGTGCTGAGTTCGGAGATGACACCGGAACAGCGGGAGTTTCTGAACCTGGCGCGGACATCGGCGGAGAACCAGCTTGCGGTGGTCAACGATATTCTGGACTTCGCCAAGATCGAATCCGGGCGGTTTGAGATTCGCGCATCGGTATTCGACGTGCGCGAGCAACTGAAGACATTTTTGGGCACGCTCGCGGTGCGGGCGGAGCGAAAAGGGCTTGCGTTTTCAAGCGCGGTGGATCCGGACGTTCCCACGACATTGATGGGCGATCCGGTGCGTCTGCGCCAGGTGCTGCTGAACCTGGTAGGGAACGCGGTGAAGTTCACGGACGCGGGTTCGGTCCGCGTTCACACGGTAGTGGAGTCGATGGGGTCCGATGGGGTGGTGCTTGGCTTCTCGGTACGAGATACGGGCATTGGCATCGCGGCCGAAAAGCTCGATTTGATTTTTGAGCCGTTCGCGCAGGCCGATGGATCGCTGACGCGGCGGTACTCGGGGACGGGCTTAGGGCTTTCGATCGCCACGGAACTAGTGAAGCGCATGGACGGGGCGATCCGGGTAGAGAGCGAAGCCGGAAAGGGGAGCTGTTTTCAATTCACGGCGAAGTTCGGGCTGGTATCGGGGCAGGAGGCGGTCAGTCCGGCCACGCCGGTCCGCGCGCCTGCGGCGCCGATCTGGACGGGCCGGCCGCTGCGCGTTTTGCTGGCCGAGGACAATCCGGTGAACCAGCGACTGATTATCCGGCTTCTCGAGGCCGAAGGACATCGCGTGCTGGCGGCGTCGGACGGGCGGGTGGCATTCGAGGCGTATGCCGGCGAGTCTGTGCCGTTCGACGTTGCGCTGGTGGATCTGCAGATGCCTGGCCTGGACGGATTCGGTCTGACGGCATCGATCCGGCAGCACGAGCGGGCTTCGGGCCGCCGTCTGCCGATTGTGGCACTTACGGCGCACGCCACCGGCGACTACCGCGAGCGTTGTCTGGCGGCGGGGATGGATGGATATCTGGCGAAGCCGTTTCAGGCGCGGCAACTGCTGGAAGCGATCGCCAGCGCGCTGAATCCTTTGGCGCCAGCCGGCTAGAGCCGCCCGCGGCCCGGCCGGGCAGTTCTCGTAAAATCAGACCAGCACCACCCGGACCAATCCGGGAACGAATGCCCGCGTTTCAACCATTTATCGACTCCTTGCGTCATGTTTATTTGAGGACCATTGCGTTCGGATTGTTGATCGCCGCCTCCGCGGCAGGTGTTTACGGCCAGATCACCGTGGCCTCGGTGACAGATGCGGCCAGTTACGGGCCGAGGGTGGCGCCGGGTTCGCTGGCTACGATTTTCGGAACGAGCCTGGCGCGCTCGACCGCTTCGGCGAGCGGCCTTCCGCTGCCCACAACACTAGGCGGAGCACGGGTGCTCATCAACGGCGCTGCGGCGCCGTTGCTGTACGCAAGCCCGACGCAGATCAATTTTCAGGTGCCCCGAAAACTGGCGTCGGGGACGGCCTCCTTGGTGGTCACTTCGACCTCAGGGGGTTCGAGCACGGCATTCCCGTTCACGGTGACACCGGAGGCGCCGGGGATTTTCCAGGACAGTTCGAACAACGCGGCGGCGCAAAATAGCAGCTACCAGGCGATCACGGCGACTAATCCGGCAGCGGCGGGGTCAACGGTGATCGTGTACCTGACGGGGATCGGCGCGGTCGACAACCCGGTGGCCGACGGAGCGGCGACGCCGGCAACTCCGCTGGCGAATGCGACGGCAACGTACTCAGCGAGCATTGGCGGGGTGAGCGCGAAGGTGCTTTTCCTGGGGCTGAGCCCGGGGTTTGCGGGACTGGCGCAGGCCAACATCGAGGTGCCGTCGACGCTGGCCACGGGCACGTATCCGCTGACAGTGACGATCGGCGGCTTGGTGGGCGCGTCGGCGCAGCTTGCGGTGACCGGATCCGGGACTCCGCCAACTTCGGTGTTGTCACTGACCTCGCGAGTGCCTTTCGCCAACGGGCTGACCAGCAGCGTGAATGTACTCAACACGCTGGCCTACGTCTGTTCGCCGCAGCGGATCTCGCTTGTCGACCTGACTTCGTTTTCCTATGTGGGCGAGTTCGGCGATTCGACGCTGCTGGGCGGCGGAGGGATCTGCGCGCTGAACAATGCGACTGGATTGCCAATCCTGGTGGACGCCATGCAGGTTTCAAACGTCGCGTCTTATCTGGTTTACAGCCTGGCGGCGCCCTTGCAGCCGGTATTTCTGGCTCAGCCGCCGCTGTATAGCAATCCGAGCTCGGGCATTGCGCTGCAGAACGTAACGAGCCTGAGCTTTACGGGGCCGTATTCGGTTTCGACGACGAACTGGTACCAGTTCGACAACAAACTGAATATTACGGTGCAATACGGCGACCTATTCACCTTCGCGTTCAACAGCCCGACTTATCCGGCGGTTCTTTCGTTTCTGAACCTGACTCCGGGATTTCCGGCGAGTTCGGAAAACAGTCCGAAACCGAATGGGCTTGTGGTGCCGCAGAACCAGCTTTACAACCCGATCGCGGCCTACATTTGCGGGACGACGGCGTTGAGCACCACGACAGGCAACGCTTTGCTGACCGTGGTGGATCTGTCGAACATCTCGCTGCCGACGCCGGTCCTGCAGTTGGTGACAAGTTCCGCGGCGGTGTTTACGGGCTTCGGGTATCAGTTCGCGCTGCCCGGCGAGCCGAACCTGCTGCTTATCACGGGGAATACGGCGAACATCCGCAATCCGGGAATCGTGGATGCGGCGACGGGCGCACCGAATTTCGGTTACACGGGCTTTCTGACGCTGACGACGGCGTTTCTGACCAACACGGACACGGCGGCGGACTTTGAAAACATCACGTCGATCGGCACCACGGTGACGAACATTCGAACCAACGGCACTTACTATGTGCAGGGGCTGGGCGGGCAGTTCTTCGCGCTGGTGACGCAACCGCCGGCTTCGGACCTGAACGGCCCGGCGACGTTGATGATCGTGGACGCGCGAACGCTTTCGAGTCCGGTGGTATATCCGGTGGC
>JAKAJI010000284.1 GCA_021813825.1 Acidobacteriota bacterium
AGCACATGTTCTTCCGCCACATGGACGGCCGCGCCCCGGAGTCCCGGCATCGCGATACCATCGAGCACATGTACCAGGACATGGACCGCCTCGCCGGCGAAACCATGCGCCGTATCGGCCCCGACACCGCCTTGTTCGTTCTCTCTGACCACGGCTTCCAGTCCTTCCGCCGCGGCGTCAACCTCAACTCCTGGCTCCATCGCCACGGCTATCTCGCCCTCCAACCCGGCCTGTCCGAAGGCACGGATTACCTGGGCGGCATCGACTGGTCCCGTACCCGCGTCTACTCGCTCGGCCTCGGCGGCATCTACCTCAACCGCAAGGGCAGGGAAGCGCAAGGCATCGTCGAACCCGACCACGCTGCCGCCCTTCGCGCGGAACTCGTCGCCGCCCTCTCGGGCCTGCGCGACGAAGAAACCGGCGACCTCGCCATCCGCCGCGTCTACTCCACGGCCGCCCTCTACAACGGGCCCTATCTCGACGCCGCCCCCGACTTAGTCGCCGGCTACGCCGAAGGCTACCGCGTCTCCTGGGACGGCGCCAAAGGCCGCGTCACCTCCTGCATTTTCGAAGACAACGACAAAGCCTGGAGCGGCGACCACTGCGTCGATCCAGCCCTTGTCCCCGGCGTACTGTTCGCCAATTTACCCATCGAAGCCGCTGACCCCGGCATCGAAGACATGGCCCCAACCGCCCTCCACTTACTCGGCGTCCCGCGTCCCGGCTGGATGGAAGGCCAATCGGTGATCGGCTTTGCCTGACCGCGCCAAACTCGCCCTCGCCGCCATCGCCTTGGCCCTCGCCACCGCCTGTTCCCACCCGCCCGCGCGCAAAGTCATCGTCATCGGCGTCGATGGCATGGACCCCGCCTTTGTCGCCAGCCACTGGAACTCGCTCCCCCACTTATCCGAACTCCGCCGCCGCGGCGCCTTCTCCCCGCTCTCGACCACTGACCCTCCCCAAAGCCCCGTCGCCTGGACCACCTTCATCACCGGCCTCGACCCAGCTCAGCACGGGGTCTTCGATTTCGTCCAGCGCAACCCCTCCACCCTCGAACCCTACTCCTCCTTCGGCCACATCGTCGAAAGCAGCTTCCAACTCCCCCTCGGCCCGTACTTACTCCCTCTCTGGCCCGCCCGCGCCGAACGCTTCTACTCCGGCACGCCCTTCTGGCAGTTCCTCGTCAATCGCGACATCCCTACAACCATCTACCGTGTCCCCAATAACTACCCTCCCGTCCACGCCGGCAGCGCTCTCGCCGGCATGGGCACGCCCGACATCCGCGGCACCCTCGGCACTTTCACTTACTTCACCTCCGACCCCGAACAACTCACTCACTCCGTCTCCGGTGGGGAAATCGTCCACGTCGACCCGTTCCGCGGCGAACTCACTCTCACGCTCGAAGGCCCTCCGAACCCCCTCCGGGCGGATCACAAACCCGCCACCGCCGAAATCCAGGTCGACATAGACCCCTCCGATGAAGCCGCCCGCTTCATCTCCGGTAACCAGATGGCCGTCCTCCAGCCCGGCGAATGGTCCTCCTGGCTCACCACCGAGTTCTCCCTCCTCCGCGGCCTCGCCTCCACCCGCGCCATGTTCCGCATCTACGTCCTCGAACTTCACCCGTACTTCCGCGTCTACGTCTCGCCGCTCAACGCCGACCCCGCCGACTCCGCGCTCCCCATCTCTTACCCCACGAAATTCGCCCGCGGCATCGCGGACCGCATCGGCCCCTTCTACACCACCGGCATCCCAGAAGACACCGCCGCCCTCCGCCAGGGCGTCTTCACCTTACCCCAGTTCCTAAGTCAAACGAACCTTGTCGCCGAAGACGAACACCGCCTCTTCGCCGACGCCCTCCGCCAGTACCACGACGGCCTGCTCTTCTTCTACTTCTCCACCGTCGATCAAAACTCCCACGTCTTATTCGGTGTCCGTGACGACCAGTTACTCGAGACCTATCAATCCATTGACAACTCGATCGGCGAAGCCATCCACGCTCACCCTGACGCCGATTTCATCGTACTCTCCGACCACGGCTTCACTACCTTCAACCGCGCCGTCCACCTAAACCGGTGGCTCGCCGATCACGACTGGCTTGTAACTCACACCGCCACCGCTTCCGGCATCGACTGGTCCCGCACCCAGGCCTACTCGCTCGGCCTCAACGGCCTCTATCTCAACCTCGTTGGCCGCGAAGCCCACGGCATCGTCCACCCCGGCCCCGAAGCCCGCCACTTACTCGACCAAATCCGCACCGCCCTCCTCGCCTGGCGCGATCCCGCCAACGGCAACCCCATCGTCGAAACCGTGACGTCACCCAACCCCGCGCCCTCCCAGGCCAACCGCGCACCCGACCTCATCATCGGCTACGCCCCCGGCTACCGCGCCTCCTGGCAAACTGCCCTCGGCGACGCCCCCAACCGCGAAATCGAAGACAACACCGACCCCTGGCTCGCCGACCACTGCGTCAACCCCGCTCGCGTCCCCGGCGTCCTCTTCAGCACCCTTCCGCTGCGCGCTACCAACCCCGCCCTCAAGGATCTCCCCGTCTCCCTCCTCCGGCTCTATGGCGTCACCCCGCCGAAGGAGATGACCGGCAAAAATCTCTTCTGATCCCCCGCCGCACTACACTAGCTCTAGATGGCCAAGACATCCATCAAAATCGACAAAACCCTCCTGCGCCGCGCCGCCGAAGCCGCCGGCAAGGCCGGCTACAGCTCCACGGAAGAGTTCATCGAACACTTGATCGAAAAGGAACTGGCACGCACGGAAGACTCCGCCGACCCCTCCATCCTCGAAAAGCTGAAAGGCCTCGGCTACCTCTCGTGACCCTGTTGTTCGCCCGTCACGCCCTCACCGTCCTCGCTCTCTCCGGCCTCCTCTGCGGCGCCCTCTGCGTCGCCCTGTTCCGCCGCCTCGCCGATTTCGCCTCGCTCCGCCAGGCACTTCGCCGGATCCTCGCCCACCTCCTCGAAATGCACGTCTATCTCGACGACCCCACCATCGTTTTCCGAGCCCAGCGTAAGTTACTCGCCGACAACGCGCGCTTACTCCGCGCCATCTTACTCCCCGTCCTCATCCTCGCCCCGTTCGTCTTCTTCACCTCCGAATCCCTCGCCGCCGCTTACTCCCGCGGTCCTCTTTCACCCGGCCAAACCGCCCTCCTCACCCTCGCCTGGAACGGCCCGCACGGCGAACAGCGGCCCACGCTCCACCCACCGTCCTGCGTCGCCGTCGAAACTCCCGGTGTCCGCGCCCTGCGCACCGCCGAAGTCGTGTGGCGTATCCGTGCCCTCGCCCCCTGCGCTGCCACCCTCGAATTGGCCAATGCCGATCGTCTCACCTATTCGCCCATCGCCGTCTCCGAAGGCCTCGCCACCCATCGTCTCCGCAGCGGCCCCTTCGCCCGCCTGCTCGATCCCCTCAATCGACCGATCTCCGACCCGAACATCGCCTTCATCGAAACCACTTACCCGCTTGCCCGGTTCCACGGCCTCCGCTGGTTCTCCTGGTTCACGCTGTTTTACCTCGCCGGCGCCGTTCTTCTCGCCCTACCCCGCTCGCGCCACGCCGCTCTTGCCGCCGCACTCCTGCTAAGCGGTCCCGCACGCGCTGCGGCGCCCCAAACGCCCGTCATCCTCATCTCCATTGACACCCTCCGCGCCGACCACCTCAGCGCTTACGGCTACACCCGGATACACACTCCCGCCATCGATTCATTCGCCGGAACGTTGTTTGAAAACGCCCTCTGCCAGATCCCACTTACTCTCCCGTCCCACACCTCGCTATTTACTTCCACTTATCCCTTCCAGAACGGAGTCGAAGAAAACGCCGTCCGCGTTCCCGATGGGCTCACCACGCTGGCTTCCGTCCTTCACAGCCACGGCTACCGCACCGCCGCTTTCATTGGAAGCGCCATGCTCGGCCGCCAGTTCCAGCTCGACACCGGCTTCGACCGCTACGACAGCCCCTTCGAATCCGCCGCCACAGCCAACCCTGCCTCCCTGCACGTCCGCCGCGACGGAGCCCTCGTCCTCCGCTCCGCCCTCCAGTGGCTCAATTCCCAACAAGGCGCGCCCGTCTTCGCCTTCATCCACTTATTCGATCTCCACACCCCATACCCCTCCGGCCGCATGGAGCCCGAATCCGCCGCCTACGACCGCCAGTTACTCTACATTGACCATCTCGCCGGCCTCCTCCGCGCCGCCCTCGTTCGTGACGGCCTCTGGCGCCACTCTATCGTCGTATTACTCGGCGACCATGGCGAAGGTCTCGGCGACCATGGAGAACTCAGCCACGGCTACTTCATCTACTCGAGCACCGTCCGCGTCCCCCTGCTTATTCACTGGCCCGAAGACGCACCCTCGCACCCCGCCCGCGTCGCCGCCCCCGCCGGTTTAATCGACGTCGCGCCTACTCTCCTCGCCGCTCTCGGCCTGCCGTCGCCCAAAACATTTCAAGGCCACGATGTCCTATCCTCCCGGACGCCGGCCCCTGTCTACACCGAAAGCGTCTACGCCCGCGACCAGTTCCACTGGGCGCCCCTCCGCTCGCTCGATGTAGCCAATCTCCGCTACATCGAAGCCCCGAAACCGGAGTTATACGATCTTACTCGGGATCCCTCCGAAGCCCACAACCTCGCCGCCCTTCGGCGCAATGACGTAGACCGTCTCCGCGCCCAACTTACCCAATTGCTCTCCACCGCCCGCCACGCCGCCGTCCTCCCCCCTTCCGCCGCCGCGGACAACCGCGCCCTGCTCGAATCCCTCGGCTATCTCTCCGGCGCCGGCTCCTCCGCCCGTCCCTCCAACATCGACCCCAAGGACCGTCTCGCCGAATACAACCGCTTCGAACAAGCCCTCGGCCAGATGTACTCCGGCCGCCTCCGCGAAGCCGCCGCTAACTTCGAAGGCATCCTGACAAAAGACCCCGAAAATGTTCCTGCCCGAGGCGACTTAGGCGAATGTTACTCCCGCGCCGGCCGCCCCGCCGACGCCGCCCGCCAGTGGCAGATCGCCCTCCACGACGACCCGCGCTTCGCCCCCGCCGCCGAAGCCCTGGGCGAACTCTATTTGAAAGAAAAGAACTACCCCAAGGCCCGCGAAGCCTTCGAAAAACTCACCGAACTCGACGGCCACTCCTACGTCGCCGAATACGGCCTCGCCCTCGCCGACCTCCACCTCGGCCTCACCAACGAAGCGCGCCTTCACCTCACCGCCGCCTGCCGCCTCGCCCCCACCCACCGCGCCGCCTGCGAAGCGGAACTTCGCAGCCTCGCCGGCCAACCCTGAGCTTATCTATCCCAGCACCCGCTCCACCACGTTCCCCGCCACGTCCGTCAGCCGGAAGTGCCGCCCCTGGAACTTGTAAGTCAGCCGCTTGTGGTCGATACCCAGGCAGCGGAGAATCGTCGCCTGTAAATCGTGAATGTCCACCGGGTCTTTCACGATGTTGTAGCAGTAGTCGTCCGTCTCGCCCATCGTGATGCCGGGCTTGATGCCGCCGCCGGCCAGCCACACCGTGAAGCACCGTGGATGATGGTCCCGCCCGTAGTCGTCCGCCGTCAACCGCCCCTGGCAGTACACCGTCCGCCCGAACTCGCCGCCCCAGATCACCAGCGTGTCGTCCAGCATGCCGCGCTGCTTCAAGTCCGTAATCAGCGCCGCCGCCGGCTGATCCACTTCCTGGCACCGCTTCGGCAACCCCTCGGGCAGCTTCGCATGATGGTCCCAGTCGCGATGGAACAACTGGATGAACCGCACGCCCCGCTCGGCCAGCCGCCGCGCCAAAACACAATTGGATGCAAATGTTCCGGGCTTTTTCGCGTCCTCTCCATACAAAGCGAAGGTGCTCTCCGGCTCCTTCGACACATCCGCCAACTCCGGCACCGAAGCCTGCATCCGGAACGCCAGCTCATACTGCGAAATCCGCGTCTCGATCTCCGGATCCCCATATTCGGCCAGGTGCTGTTTGTTCAACTCGTCCACCGTGTCCAGATACGCCCGCCGGTCCGCCCGGTTGAACCCCTGCGGATCGCTCAAATACAGCACCGGATCCCCCGACGAGCGGAACTTCACGCCCTGGTACTTGCTCGGCAAAAACCCGCTGCCCCATAACCGGTCGTACAGCGGTTGCCCCTCCGACCCCACGCTGATCATCACCACGAACGAAGGCAGGTCGCGGTTCTCACTCCCCAGCCCGTACACCACCCACGACCCCATCGAAGGCCGCCCCGCAAGCTGAAAGCCCGTTTGGAAAAACGTCACCGCCGGATCGTGGTTGATCTGCTCGGTGTGCATCGACTTGATGAACGTCAGATCGTCGGCGATCTTCGCCGTGTGCGGCAGCAGGTCGCTCACCCACGCGCCGGACTTCCCGTGCTGCGCGAAGCCAAATTTGGAGGGCACCACCGGAAAGCTCGACTGCGACGCCGACATCCCGGTCAGCCTCTGCCCGTTGCGGATCGAATCCGGCAGATCCGTGCCCTGCCACTTCACCAGCTTCGGCTTGTAGTCGAACAACTCGATCTGCGACGGCCCGCCGGATTGAAACAAAAAGATCACGCGCTTGGCCGTCGGCGGGAAATGCGGCAACCCCGGCAACGCGCCCGTCGCCGCCGCCCGCGCATCTTCGCCCATCAGGTTTGCA
>JAKAJI010000285.1 GCA_021813825.1 Acidobacteriota bacterium
CAACGACAAACCCATCCACGGAACAAACGGAATCCTCATCACATCCGCCGCCTTCCCGTTCTCCGCCAACCGCTCTAACTTACTCCGCCGTCCCGACGACACGACAAAGTAAGTCCCCCGCGCAATTGAAGTGAATTCCAGAAACCGGACTTCCGGCGCCACCGTCTCCTCCCCGCTCCCGTCCGGCCGGATCCGCCGCAGCGGCCCGGGCTCCCCGTCCACGTAATAAATCCATTCCCCGTCCCGGCTCGGATACGCCGCAGATCCCCCATCCCGCGTCACCTGCTCCGCCCGCCCCCCAACCCACGGAATCCGCCAGATCTCGAACCGTCCCGTCCGCTCGCTCGAAAAGTAGATCCACTTCCCATCCGCCGACCACGCCGGCTGCCACATCCCCCACCGGTTCGTCTTCACCGCTTCCCTCGCCGGATCCGTCACCCGCCGCAACCCCGTCCCTTCCGGACTCATCACAAAAACGTCCGGCTCACCCCGCGGCCGCGAGTCAAACGCGATCCACCGCCCATCTGGCGACCACCGCGGCGTCCCCGTAATCGGCCCGCCAATATGCGTCAACTGCACCGCATTTTGCCCATCCGCGTCGCACACCCAGATCTCCCTCGCCCCCGATCGGTTCGACGAAAAAATGATTCGCTTCCCGTCCGGCGAATACTCCCCCGCAATATCGGCCACCGTCGACACCGCCAGCGGCCGCGCCGCCTCCACGCCCTTCGTATCCAGCCGCCACATGTTCGAGTCGATGCCGCCGCTCGAATACGCCATCCGCCCCCCGCGCCGCGCAATGCTGATCGGCCCCGCCGCATAACCCAATCCCGGAATCCTCCGCACCGCCCCGCCGTCAGCGCTCACCCGCGCCAGCGCCCCGTCGCTCGTCGCAAACCCGCGCATGAAAACAATGTCCCGTCCGTCCGCCGTCCACGCCGGAAACTGAACTTCCATATCCTCCGGCGTAATCGCCCGCGGCGTCCCCTTGAGCCGCATATCGCTCGTCAACTTCACCACGTACAGCCGCCCGAACGCGCCTCTCATCCGCAGGAACGCAAGCCGCCTCCCGTCCGGAGAAAACCGCCCAAACGCGCTTTCTCCCATCTGGGCGTCCTGCTCCACCAGATCCCTCCGCTCGCCCGTCTGCGCCGAAACCAGCGTCACCCCATACGCCGAATCGTATTCCGCGCCCCCCGCCGGACTCACCGCAATCCACTTCCCGTCAGGCGACCAGTCCACCGTCGCCGGCGCCCCCTCCATCTCCTCGAGCAGCCGCTCGCCCCCGCCCAGCGCCGGCATCACGAACAACCCGTTCCGCCCATCCTCATGGCTCGCCGTGAACGCAATCCGATCACCGTCCGGCGACCAAGCCGGATCCCCGTGCGTACCTTTGTCCGTCGTCAGCCGCACCGGCCCGCCACCGCCAATCAACTTCACGTAAATGTCCCACTGCTGCGCCTGGTTCCCTCGAAACGCAACCTGCAACCCGTCCGGCGAAAGGCTCGGACCCTCTTCCGATCCCGGCAACGTCGTCAGCCGCTTCGCCACGAACGCCGTCTCCGGCCCACGGTCGCGATGCCACCAGTACGCCCCACCCGCCACAGCCAACCCCAACGCCGCCGCCGCAATCCCCATCCGCCATCGCCGCGTCGGCGCACTCGCCGGCGCCTCGATCGAAAGCTTCCGACTCGAAAACCCCGACTCCAAAACCCGCGCCACTTCCGCCGCCCCCGGCCGCCTTGCCGGCTCCTTCGCCAGCATCCGCAAAATCAGCGCGTCCAACTGCGTCGGCGCATAAGGATTCACCCCAGAAGGCGCCCGCGGCACGCTCTCATTCACCGCCCTCATCGTGTCGAAGATCGAACCGCGCTCGAACGGATGCGTCCCCGTCGCCATCTCATACAGCACGATCCCCAGACAAAATACATCGCTCGCCGTCGAGATCGCCTCGCCGCGCAACTGCTCCGGCGGCATGTACCGCAGCGTCCCCGCCGGCAGTATCGAACTCGATTCCTTCGACAGCAGATCCTGCGCAAGGCCGAAGTCCAGCACCTTCACGACGCCGTCCTCCCGCACCATGATGTTCTCCGGCTTGATGTCGCAGTGGACGATCCCCTGCTTGTGCGCCGCCGCCAGCGCCCGCGCCACCTGCGCCCCCAAATGCAACATCCGGTCCACCGGCTGCCGCGATCCGCAAAGCTCGCGCAGCGAAACGCCATCCACCAGCTCCATCACAATCGCAAACCGCGACTCCGAGTGCACCACCTCGTAAATCGTCACGATGTTCGGATGGTTCAGCGCCGACGCCGCCTTCGCCTCCCGGATAAACCGAGCCACCGCCGGCGCCTCTCCGCCCGCCGGCCGCGCCAGCAGCTTCACCGCCACCGATCGCCCCAGCTCCGCATCCTTCGCCGCGTAAACCTCGCCCATGCCCCCTTCGCCCAGGCACGCGGTCAATACGTATCGGCCAATTCGTTGTCCAACCAGGTCCAGGTTCTCGACGGCCATCGTGCCGAGCATGGCAAGCACCGCCTCGCGCACCTCGTCGTCGCGACTCTCATCGAGCGTCTCGCGCAATTTCTCCGGAGAAACACTACAGCAGGTCTGATACAGTTGCCAGACCGCTTGCCACTGCTGGTCCGTCATGCGCAGCCATTTATCCCATGGCCCCCTGAAGCCATTGTCGGGCAAAATCCCAGTGCCGCGCTACGCTCCTCACCGAACACCCCAGCCGCTCCCCAATCTCTTCCCGCGACAGACCCTCGAACACCTTCATCTCCACCACAGAGCGCAGCTTCGGATCAATCGCCCCCAACCTGTCCAACAACCGCTCCATCTCCACCAGGCGATCTTCCCCGCTCCCCGGCATCGTCAACGCCTCGTCAATGCCCGTCTTGAGGATCCGTTGCGGCAACGGCCGTGCATGGTGCGCCAGCAGCCTCCGCATCAGAAACGCAGCCAGCCCGAAAAACGCCTTCCTCTCGTCCTCGCTCCCGGCCCCCTCCGCCGGTAGCGACTTCACCCTCCTTAGCTCCAGATACAACTCATGTACTAACACCGTCGGCTCCCACGTGTGGTCGGCCCGCTCGCTGACCATCCGGCTCGACGCCAGCCGCCGCAACTCCGGGTAAAACGCTTCCACCAACTTACCCGCCGCCTCCGCGCTCCCGCCCCGGAACTCAGCCATCAACCGGCAGACTTCGTCGTGGCTGGCAATCCCCGGCACAGCGCCAAGTTTAGCACCGCAATCATTACCCCTTACCCACCGGTTCGCCAAACCGGGCCGCGCCCGCAAGGAAGCGGCCTTCGACCCCTCCGATCCCCATCGCCCACCCACAAAAAAAGGCCGGACCCGAAGGTCCGGCCCAGGCTGGGAGGAGAAGTGAAACCAAATTATCTGCCGCGAGCCATCCCTCCATGGAACCCGCCGCCGCCAAATCCGCCGTGAAAACCGCCACCCATTCCGCCGCGGAATCCACCGCCGCCAAATCCGCCCATCCGCGCCGTCGACATCGGCGCCCGCATCACCGGCCGCGCATATCCGCCATTCCGCGCAAGCACGTTGCCGCCTACGCGCCCGCCGTTCCGGCCAACCGCTCCAGGGTTATTCCGCCCCGGCCCAACTCCGCCTGATCCCGTATAGCCGTGGTACGGGTAATAGCCCACCGGAGCCGCCCAAACATAACCCGGCGAAAAGAAACCCCATCCGAACGGGCTGTACAGAATCCCATCGCCCGGAAGAAACGAGTAGAAGTCCCAATACGGATCCCAATACCAACCCGGCCCATACCACAGGCCCGCATCTTCCACGTCCCGCGCCGCATCCACGTTCGCCTGCGACTCATACTCGCTGCGCAGCTTCGTCCACAGATACAGCGGCTGGCTCTCCACTTCCGTCTTGTTGAACCTCTTCTCCTTATGCGGAGCGTTCAGCCCAAGCTGCGCCTCGTACAACTTATGCACCATCAGTGGATGCTTGCCGCCGTTGTACACCATCGCTTCACCGTCAACTACCGCCACCGCCGGTTGCTCCGCCTGGAACATATAAAGCCCGTGCTTGGTAATCCGCACCAGCGTCCCATTCACAATCATTCCGATATTGTTTTCCTTGAATAACTGCGTCACTTCCACCGACGCCGTTCCCCGCAGCAACTCGATCTTCGTGTCCGCCAGGCCTGCCGACAGCATCCGCGCTTCGCTGTTGTGTCCAATGCGCAGATACACCCCGGGAGTCAGCAGCACTTCCGCATTCCCCTCTGTCGTGCTCAGCACCTGATTGCCTTCAAGCGTCGCTTCCCCCACAGATTTCTGCGTCAAAGTCTGATCGTTCAGCATGACTCGGCCTTCCACGTAATTCACCGTCCCCGGCTGTGGCATCGGCGGAGTATCGGCATATGCTAACCCCGCCGTAAGCAAAATCGCCGCCAGCCAGGAGCCTGTCATTTTCGTTCTCATTTTTTTCTTCGCCTCCTATCCCATTGGACGCCCGAATGGTCACCAAGTTGCGGTGGTGGTTCTGGCTCATTTCAACCACCTTCAGACCCTTCCCCGCTTCCACTCCCCCCAGGTGGCATCATGAAGTTTCATGCCAAACGAGCTGCCCCGCCTCCGCCTCGGCCTCGACTTCATCCCCTCCCAAGACCCCGAACGTCCGGGCCTCCTCATCCGTGACCCCTACAAGTTCTCCGACGCGATGCTCCTCGTCCCACCGCCCATCGTTTCCTCCCTCGCCTGCTTCGACGGCGAAAAAACCTCGCTCGATCTCCGCCAGGAACTCGTCCACTCCCTCGGCGAAATCCAGGTCGGCGACATCGAAAAGCATCTCCTCGATACCCTCAGCCAAGCCGGCTTCCTCGAAGACGAAACCTTCGCCGCCATGCGCCACCAGCGCATCAACGAATTCGCCGCCGCCCCGATCCGCGAGTCGAGCCACGCCGGCGCCGCTTACCCCAACGAACCCGATGCCGCCCGCCAGGAACTCGCCGAATACATGAACGGCGGCGCTCCTCCCGCCACCCACCCCCTCATCGGAATCGCCGCACCCCACGTCAGCCCCTTCGGCGGATGGGAAACCTACCGCGAAGCCTACGGCGCCCTCGACCCCTCTTACTCCAACCGCACCTTCGTCATCCTCGGCACCTCACACTACGGCGAACCCGACTGCTTCGGCCTCACCCGCAAACCCTTCCGCACCCCCTTCGGTACCGCGCTCTGCGACACCGCCCTCGTCGACGAGCTCGCCACCAAAGCCCCCACCGCCGTCCGCATGGAAGACTACTGCCACGCGATCGAACACTCCATCGAATTCCAGGTGCTGTTCTTGCAGCACCTCTTCGGCCCCGAAATCCGCATCCTCCCCATCCTCTGCGGCGCCTACGCCCGCAGCCTTTACCACGGAGGCATGCCCGAACACGCCCCTGGCGTCGATCGCTTCCTCGGAGCCCTCGGCGAAATCGCCGCCCGCGAATCCAACCGCCTCTTCTTCGTCCTCGGTATCGACATGGCCCACATGGGCGCCCGCTACGGCGACCCCTTCCCCGCCTTCGCTGGCCAAGCCCACATGCTCAACGTCGAACAACGCGACCACCAACGCATCGAAAGCCTCGCCGCTGGCGACGCCCCCGCCTTCTGGGACCAGGTCCGCCAAAACCACGACGACCTCAAATGGTGCGGCTCCGCCCCCCTCTACACCTTCTTAAAGGCCCTCCCCCAGGCCCGCGCCACCCTCCGCCGCTACCAACAGTGGAACATCGACCCCCAAAGCGTCGTCTCCTTCGCCGCCCTCGCCTTCCGCTAGAAATCCTTCTCGGTAAACACCGGCCCACTAGCAGTCACGTTGATGTGGCTCCCGTAGATCCGAAGCGAACTGCCTTCGCTGCGGCAGTTGTATCCGATCGCGCTACATGCTTGAAAGAGTAGGTTGACGCACGCCCCAGTACTCGTATCGTTAACTCCTAACAGCCTGGCGTTGCTCATACCTGTCGCGGTGTTGGCGCAAACCACCTTGAGCCCGGCCGCCTGGTAGCCACAGCTCTGAAACGTGACTAACATTCCGTGCCCGGAAGCACCTTGAGGATTTGACATTGGAGTTGCCGCCGTCGCCGGGTGGTCGTAATTAGGCACGATGTACAAATGGGCATACCTGCAAGCAACCTCAGAAGTCGTTTGGAGGCTCCACTTGACATGCCTTTCCACCGGCCCTCCTCCGGTAGAGATGAGAGGCCTCCCAGCCACGCACTGATGCGGATCGGAGTAGAACTCGGCGATAGCGTTGTTGTTGATGGCGCCCAACCGGATGTGCACTCCTCCGCAAAACGGTTCCTTAGAGTCGTTGTCGTATTTCAAAGGAGCTTCGATCCGCCCGTCATCGAACATCGTGAAGTCCACCCATATGGAATGCGAGATACCATGCCCGTGGCCATCCCCATTCAATGGAACCCGGTAGATATTCCGAGTGCCGTGCTTGCCGGGCACTTGCGCCGGGCTGCAATCCTGCCCAAAGGCACGATGGGCAGCCGGGAATGCCAACGTCAATAGTACGGCGAGTTTCAAACCGTTGTTTTTCATTCGTTCGTTCCTTTCCAGAGACACTTCAGTCACCTCCTTTCGAGGGAGGTGACTCC
>JAKAJI010000286.1 GCA_021813825.1 Acidobacteriota bacterium
GCAGGCAAAGGTGTACGAGCGGTCTTGCGCGCTGGGACCGTGCATTCGCCTGATGGATGGCGCGCCGGCGAAGCGGACGCAAATCAGGCTTGAGATTCTACGCGACGGCGCGATCCGCTTTCAGGGAGAAACGACACTCGACGCGATGAAGCGCGAGCCGGCCGAACTTGTCAGCTACCTGTTCCGGGAAAACATTTTCCCCGACGGGTGTTTCCTGCTCACCGGCACAGGCATCGTGCCGCCGGATGATTTCACGCTCGCGGCCGGGGACCGGATCCGCATCACGATCGACGGTGTCGGGACGCTGGGAAACTACGTCGGGTAAGAGGACGCGCGATGACGATCACGGGAAAGAACCTGATTGGCGGGCACGAATCCGGCGAAGGCCTGGCGACGATTTTCGGCTTCGACCCGCGGCGGGGCGAGAAGCTCGAACCGGCGTTTTACGAAGCCACCCCGAACGAAATTGACCGCGCGCTGCAGTCGGCCCAGGAAGCTTTCGAAGCGTTTCGCACGGTCTCGCGCGAGGACTGCGCGGCGCTGCTCGATCGGATCGCTTCGGCGTTGAACGAGAGCGGCGGCGAACTGGTGGATCGCGCGGCGCAGGAAACGGGGCTCGGCACGGACCGGCTGACGGGAGAGTTGGGCCGCACGACGGGCCAGCTTCGGATGTTCGCGGGT
The DNA here is from genome assembly GCA_021813825.1 of Acidobacteriota bacterium. Lineage (GTDB taxonomy): Bacteria > Acidobacteriota > Terriglobia > Bryobacterales > Bryobacteraceae > JAJYKC01. The sequence continues at coordinate 682 of JAKAJI010000286.1, forward strand.
CTCGTGCGGGAGGGCTCGTGGGTGGACGCGCGCATCGACCGCGCTCAGCCCGATCGTAAGCCGCTTCCGAAGCCGGACATCCGGCGGATGCTTGTGCCGATCGGTCCGGTAGCAGTGTTCGGCGCGAGCAATTTTCCGCTGGCGTTTTCTGTGGCGGGCGGCGATACGGCGTCGGCGCTGGCGGCGCGGAATCCGGTGGTGGTGAAGGCGCATCCGGCGCACCCGGGGGCTTCGGAGATCGCTGCGCGGGCGATTGGGCGGGCCGTAGCGGAGAGCGGCCTTCCGGGCGGCGTGTTTTCGATGGTTCATGGCGCCTCGCCCGCGGTGAGCCTGAAGGTGGTGGAGCATCCGCTGACGCGCGCGGCCGGCTTCACCGGATCGCTGACGGCAGGGCGGGCATTGTTCGATGCGGCGATGCGGCGCCCCGAGCCGATTCCGGTGTATGCGGAGATGGGCAGCGTGAATCCGGTGTTCGTGCTGCCGGGCGCAATGGCGGAGAAGGCGGCGGCGATTGCACAGGGGTTGCGGCAGTCGGTAACGCTCGGCACGGGGCAGTTCTGCACGAACCCCGGCGTCGTCGTTTGCCTGCGCGGCGAAGAGCTGCGCAAACATCTGCGCGCCCTGTTCGGTGAGTCTCCGGCGGGCACAATGCTGCATCCGGGCATTCTCCGCTCTTACGAGCAGGGTGTTTCCGAGCACGCCAAACTCGGCGGCGTAGCGATGACGCGGGGCGGGGAAGCGGCGGCTGCCAGGACCGAGGCGCAGCCGGCGCTATTCGAAGCCGGAGCGCAAGGCTTCCTCGGACACGAGCGGCTGCGGCGCGAAGTGTTCGGGCCGTGCACGGTGCTGGTGGACTGCGCGGGGCGCGACGAGTTGGAACAGGTGGCTCGCTCGCTCGAAGGCACGTTGACAGCAACGGTGTGGGGGACGGAACAGGACCTCGCCGAATACAAGAGCCTGATCGAACTCCTGACGGCGAAGACGGGGCGGCTGATTTTCAACGGCTATCCGACCGGAGTTGAAGTGTGCCCCTCGATGCACCACGGCGGGCCGTATCCGGCTACCACCGACGCGAAATTCACCAGCGTCGGCACGGCTGCGATTTTGCGTTTCGTGCGGCCGGTTGCCTACCAGAACTTCCCTTCGAGTGCGTTGCCTTTGGAATTGCGTGACGGCAATCCGCTGGGCATCTGGAGGACGGTGGATGGAGTCCTCAAGCGCGAATAGTGCCCGGGTGCAGGGCATCGCGCTGGCGGTTGCCGCGGCGCTGATATTCTTGTTCGCCTACATTACGGATCCGAACCGCCCGGCAGCGGTGTTTCGGCTCGGTTGGTACGGATGGTATGACCAGGGCGAGTATCTCAACATGCTGCGCAGCATCGCCAGCGGCACGCTGGGACGGTTTCAGTATCCGTTGGGCTACCCAATGCTTGCCTGGACGCTGTCCTGGCTGAATCCCGGCGATCCATTCCTGCCGTTCGACATTCTTGCGTTCACCGCATTTGTCTGGCTTTCGTGGCGGATCATGGACGGCGTCGTCGTAAGTCAGGCGCTCCGGTTGATGGCGGCGCTGGCGCTCGCGATTGGGGCGCTACGGTATTTTGTGGAGCCGTGGTCGTCAACCCCGAGCGCCCTGGCGATGGCTTTCATCTTGTACGCCTGCCTGTGCCGGCCGCTTGACGCCCGCTGGGGAGCGCTGGCCGGCGCGGCGGCCGGAGTGATGTTCGCGGCGCGCATTGTGGACGTGGCGTTGGGCCTCGCAGTCATCGCCGCGGCGGCCGGTGTCGATTGGAAAAGGAAAGAACGCATGCCGGGCCGTTTTCTCGCCGCGGTCGCGCTTGTGTGCGGCCTCGTAGTTGCCGCGGTGCTCGCAGCGGATGTCCACTATTCCGGCGAACTCTTAGGTTCCTATTACAAACAGCAGGTTGACCAAGGCCTCAGCAGCCCGCTGGCGATGGTGTTCAAACTCTACGGCTACTTCCTCGATCCGCTTGCCTTCGAGCGGGAATCGCAGAGCATCGCAATACCTGTGTGGCGCGTTCTTCCGCTGGTCCTGCTGGCGCCCGGCGGTCTGATGCTCCTCCGGCGGAAGCGGCCGGATCTGTGTGCGGCCGGAATCGCCGCGGTGGCGGCGTGGCTTGCGACCTACGGATTATTCACGGCCGTCTCCGGTCTCACGCTTCGCTACGATTCCGAGCACTACGCGAAGATCCTGTTCCCGATCCTCACCGCAGCCGGGGCCGTCGCGCTTGGTGAATTTGCGGCGGGAAGAGTGGCCTGGCGCCCGGCGGCGCTTTACGGGGCGTGCGTCTCGGTACTTGCCGCGGGGCCGTTGGCGATTCGCCCGCACGCTGTTGAATTGGCGCCGTCGCAGATTCATCTCTGCTGCCGGGCAGGAGACATTCCTCTAGCGCTTGACGGAAATCCGGTCACGCGCTGGAGCACCGGTGCCCCGCGAAGGGCTGGGATGACCCTGTTGATCGACTTCGGGCGTGAAATCGAGTTTACGCGTCTGCGATTGGATTCCTCCGAGTATCCGTTGGAATCGCCGGGACCAACGACTCTGGAAGCCTCCGAGGACGGCAAGCAATGGTTGAGGCTGCACGCGAACGATACATCGGTTCAGCCGGGATTGAGTGAATACACGGTCGACCCGACTCTGGCGCGATATGTACGCCTTACCGTGAACAGCAGCGACCCAGTCAACCCGTGGTCGATTGAAGAGTTGTCGGTCTACGCGTTTTGAGGACGTGAACGAGCGCACCCGCGGAGGCGGTGAGCGCCCAGCCAGCGAGCAGGAGCGCGCCCAGCGGCGCGGATTGTCCCGCATGCGCATGACAGCGCCAGGTGAAGGAAGGCAGCGGCCAGCCTATGGTAAAGCGATCCTGGTACCACGGTAGAGCGAGCCATGCGGGCGTCTGGTTCCAGATTCCGTGGATGAGGATCGCCGCGCCGACGCCCGCAAGAGCCAGTGCGGACGTGGCGCGCGCAAGGAGAATGCGCCCGGCTGGGGCGATCCAGTAAACAATCACGAGCAGCGCGGCGTCCGAGATGGCGCAGAGAAACCTTCCGGGAGGGGATTCGCCGGAGTCCGTCGGCGCGAGGGCGAATTCGTAAGCGTAGGCGAACAGCATGAGGCCAAGCACGGCGATGCCGTGGCCGCGATGAAACCACAGACGCCAGAAACGTTCCCAGGAGCCGGAGAAGGTCAGCCCGGTTGAACCGGGTGCCGCTCGGTGCCATTCGGCACCGTAGATCGATAAGATCAGCGAGGCGCCGGCGAGCAGCACGACGCCGAGCCAGAAGACAAATCCGGCGGAACGGCGAACGCGGGGATTCAGCAACGCAATGACGAGCAGGAACAGGGCGAAGGAGGAGAAGCGTAGATAGAGCACCGGAAGCAAACCGATAAGGGCGCCGGAGATGCTGGCGCTCCAGGGGCCAAGCTCCGTTTTTGTCACGAGCATGTAGACAATCAATGCAATAGTGCCCGCGGTTACTTCGGGGTAGATACGTGGCCCGAACACCTGCCACACCGGAAGCAGGATGAGAACAAGACCCGCGATGGTGCCGTCGCGCGGATTGCCGAGGAGGCGGTCTGTCGCGGCGCAGAGCAACAGCGCGGCGGCCACCATCACCGCCATCAGGAAATACTTCAAGTGCGCAAAGCCGAGGATGGCTTCGGGGACGACGAGAAACAGCGGGAACCCGGGACCGTGTTCGGGGAGTATACGCCCATCGGGCATCCGGGCCTGTGGGTGAAGCGCCGGAAAACCAACCTTGGCGGGGCCACCTTCGGCGTAGTTTTTGGTCTCGTCGAAGTCGCCGTCGGTGACCAGCGACAGCACGGTCATCAGGTAATGCGGTTCATCACCCGTGATGCCTGTCGTACGGCGCACCGCGTACTGATAGAAGGTGGTCAGCAAGAGAAAAATGGCCGCGCGAATGAGCCAAATGCGCCGGACTCGGACGCGGCGCCAGAGCGGCTCGGCCGAGGTGCTTGTATCTGGCCGCGCTTTCCTGCGGCGCTTGGAACTTGCGGGCGACCCACGTTTCTAGCCGAAGGGATTACGCTGAAGGAATGAACCTGGACGGCGCGATGTTTATCGAACACATGCGGTACCACCGCTGGGCCAGTGAGGCGCTTGTCGAAGCCGCGCGAGCGCTGCCGGCGGAGGAACTTTACGCAGACCGCCACTCCTCCCACGGCGGAATTTTCGGCACTCTGCGGCACGTCTACCAGGCCGACACAATCTGGCTGGCGCGGCTCAACGGCGAGACAAAGCCCGCGGCCCCCGCGCCGCCGGAGACGATTGACGCGCTCGAAGCGGCGTGGCGCCCGGTGCATGACGGCCTGATTCGCTGGGCCGAATCGCAGTCCGACTGGAACACGATGCTCGTCTACCGGCGCTTGAACGGCGAGCCGCTCGAAAACCCGGTCTGGGAAGTAGCGCTTCACGTGGTCAACCACGGCACGCTGCACCGCGGCCAGGCGATGGGGATGCTTCGCCAACTCGGACACACGCCGCCGGCGACGGATCTCGTTTTCTATCGACGGGCGCATCCGCGGACCGGCTCGGCGGGTGTGGGACGATAGTTCGCATCCATGTTTTTCCGGTTCCTGGTTGGCGCAAGTCTCGTGTGCGCACTCGCGCAGACGCCTCATCGAAAAGTTTCCGACGCGGAGGTCGAACGCGTCCAGCGCTCGGCGCTGCTCATCGACACCCACAACGACATCACCAGCATGACGGTCGACGGCTTCGACATCGGAAGCCAGGGCGGCAAGACGATGACCGACATCGCCCGCATGAAGGCGGGTGGCATGGGCGCGCAGTTCTTCGCGGTCTACGTTTCCAAAGACTACGTCAAGACTAACCAGTCCGCCCACCGCGCGCTCGAGATGATCGACACCGTACGCCACGACATCATCGACCGCTACCCGAACGACTTCGCCCTCGCCCTCACGGCGGATGACATCGAACGCATCCACCGCAGCGGCAAGATCGCCGCACTGCTCGGTATCGAAGGCGGACACGCAATCGAAGACAGCCTGCGCCTGCTGCGCGACTACTATCTGCTCGGCGTGCGCTACATGACCCTGACGCACACCAACACAAACGGCTGGGCGGATTCCTCCGGCGACACCGACGACCCCACCGTGAAGCATCACGGCGGGCTGACGCCCTTCGGAAAACAGGTCGTCGCGGAGATGAACCGGCTCGGCATGATGGTGGATATCTCGCACACCGCGGACGCGACGTTCTGGGACGTGATCTCAACCAGCACCGCGCCGCCGATCGCGTCGCACTCTTCCTGCCGCGCGCTCGATAACGTGCCGCGCAATATGACGGACCAGATGATCGCCGCCCTCGCGAAGAAAGGCGGCGTCATTCAGATCAACTTCGCCTGCGAATTTCTGACGCAGGCCGCGGCGGATAAGGGCGTCGCCTTCTGGCCAAAGCTGGAAGATCCGAAGCTCACCGACGATGAGAAGAAAACGCTCTACGCCCAGTACATGAGTTCGTTTCCGCGGCCGACGGTCGAAGACGTCGCCGATCATATCGACCATGCGGTGAAGGTGGGCGGAATCGACGCCGTGGGCCTCGGTAGCGACTTTGACGGCATTACCTGCGCTCCGAAGGATCTCGACGAAGTGTCCAAATGGCCGAATCTCACCCGCGTGCTGCTCGAGCGCGGCTACAGTCCGGAAGACATCCGGAAGATTTACGGCGGTAACTTGCTGCGTGTGATGCGGGCTGTCGAAGCCGAAAGCCGGCGGCTGCAGGCGGAGGCTCGATGAAGCGCGCGGGCTCATTGGTTTTCGCGCTCGCCGCTCTGCTACTCGGCGCCTGCGGTTCTTCCCGCGGGGGAGACACGCCGGTCTACGGCTATCAGGTGGTGCATGTATATCCGCACGACCAGATCGG
>JAKAJI010000287.1 GCA_021813825.1 Acidobacteriota bacterium
GGTGGAGACTTCGAACCAGCCTTCGGCGTCTTTGCGTTGGGCGACGATGCGGCCGCAGTCGCTGATGAGGCCGTCGACGAGGGTGACGTGCGCGCCGGTGGCTTTGCACTCGATGAAGTTGGACTGTGGGACGTCTTGCGGCATGAAGATGTGCGCTTCGAGGCCGGCGGCGGCGGCGTAGGCGGCGGTGGCTCCGGCGGCGTTTCCGGCGGAGGGCACGGCGACCTTCTTGACGCCGAGTTGGCGGCACATGGAGATGGCGCAGGACAGGCCTCGGGCTTTGAAGGAGCCGGTGGGATTGACGCCTTCGTCCTTCACCCAGAGATGATCCGCGCCGAGGCGCGCGCCAAGACGGGAGGTTTTGACGAGCGGGGTCCAGCCTTCGCCGAGCGAGGTGATGGCGGAGGGGTCCTGGACGGGAAGCATGGGGGCGTAGCGCCACATTGTAGAGGGCGCGTTGCGAAGGGATTCGCGGGGGAAGGTGGCGCGGGCGCGATCGAGATCGTAGCGGACCAGCAGCGGGCCGCCGCACTCGCAGAGGTTGTGGATCTGACCGGCGGGGCGCTGTTTGCCGCAGACGCTGCATTCGAGATGAGTGATGGTGGACATAAACCTTTCATCGTTGCACGTTTGGAGGGTGGCGTTCGTCATACTGGTAGGTGGCAATGCGCCGGTTGGTTACAGTTGTGCTTTTTTGCGCTTGCGCGCAGGCCGGGGAGTATGCGGTGCTGGCGAATGGGTTCCGCTTGCACGCGGACCGGCATGAGCAGGCTGACGGCGTGATGAGGCTGTATACGGGCAGCGGGCGGATTGAGATGCCGGTGGGGGACGTGGTGGCGTTCGAGCCGGATGGCACGGCGGTGGAGCAGGCCAATGCGCCGAAGCCGGCGGCGGGGGAAGCGCTGTGCGAGCCGGATGCGCGAACGCTGGTGAAGGATGCGGCGCGGTATGCGGAGTTGCCGGTTGAGTTAGTGGAGAGCGTGGCGCGGGCGGAATCGGCGTTTCATACGGACGCGGTTTCGAAGAAAGGCGCGGTCGGGGTGATGCAGTTGATGCCGGAGACGGCGGCGGCGTTTCAGGCCGATCCGAAGAATGTGGCGCAGAATATCTATGCGGGGGCGTTGTATTTGCGCGAACTGTTACTCGAATATGACGGCGATGTGGTGCGGGCGGTGGCGGCTTACAACGCGGGTCCGGGGGCGGTGGGTAAGTATCATGGACTTCCGCCGTATGCGGAGACGCATGCGTATGTGAACCGGGTGATTGGAGATTACTTACGCAAGGCGCCTGCGGCGGGGGTGAGCCGGTAGGGGTGGCGGTTGCTTGCGTGGATTTGTGGGTTCATCTGAGCCTGGAGCGTCACGGTGGGGGCGAGGTGGTGCGCGTGAGTGTGCTCCGAGCGGGCTGCGCGCCGGGAGCCTGGACGCGGGCAATCGGACGGGGCTGAGCCTACTGAGACCGAGCGTTGTCGAAGAAGAGGATCGGGATCCGCGGAGAATGTGATCTTCTCCGCGCGGGGGCTGTCGTTGGGGAGCGGGAGCAACCGAGCGAATGGCGTTGGGGTTTTAAGCGGTGCTTCGAGGGTTACGCCGAGGCGGCCGCGGCTTTGCGGGCGGCGTCGAGGCAGAGGGTGGCGGCGTGGCGGGAGGCGGGCGGGAGGCCGCCGGTGAGTTCGCAGAGTTGGTCTTCGGTGAGGGCGCGGAGGCCGGCGGGGGTTTGGCCGGGGAGCCAGGCGGCGAGGGCGGAACCTGCGGCAATGGAGGCGGTGCAGCCGCGGACTTTGTAGCGGGCTTCGGCGACGCGTCCGTTTTCCCACAAGATCGACAGGCGGAGGATGTCGCCGCAGGCGGGGTTGTGGATCTCGACGGTAACGGCGGGCGGGGGGAGTTCGCCGACGTTGCGCGGATTTTGGAAGTGATCGAGAAACATTTCCGAGTACATGGGACGCCTACACTATCTAACAAGTATGGAGCCAATTACGGGTGCGCGGGTTTCGGTGGTGGCGGCGGTGATCCGGCGGGACGGGCGGGTATTGATCGGGCAGAGGCGGAAAGGGACGCGGCACGGATTGAAGTGGGAATTCCCGGGAGGGAAAGTGGAGGCGGGCGAGGATCCGCGGCGGGCGATCGAGCGGGAACTGCGGGAGGAGTTGGAAATTGTGGCTGAGGCGGGGGAGGAAATCACGCGGTTTGGGTTTCGATATCCGCACCGTCCGCCGATCGAGCTGATTTTTTACGCGGTGGAGAATTTTCGCGGGGAGCCGAAGTGCCTGGTGTTTGAGCAGATTGTGTGGGAGGAGCCGGAACGTTTGCCGGACTACGATTTTTTGGAGGCGGACGTGGAGTTTGTGAAGGACCTGGCGCGCATGTAGGCGCGGGGCGCCCAGGCGACGACGCGGGCGTGCCAGGGGCGAACGAGCGGGTGGGTTGGGCCGAGGAGCGCGGCGCCGGCCAGCAGGAGGGGAATGCTCGGGATGAACGGGAGAAGGAGACCGCTCACCCCGAGCAACAGCAGCCCGCAACCGGCTGCCTGTCTTAAGAACGGAGTGGCGTCTTCCCGCATTCCCTGTGCGTTAGAGCTTATCGGCCAGGTGGGAAGAAGTTTGAAAGCGCCACAGGCGGCTTTGGCTGGAAGTATCGCCTACTGGATTGGACGGGAATCGGGAGGAAACGGTTGCAGGACGGGTTCAGGCGAAGGGCGTGCCTTGGGGGACGACTTCGATGATGACGTTGCGGAGGTTGAGGTTGGTGTTGCCGAAGACGGTGGTGACGACCTGGCCGTTGCATTGATTGGACAGTAGTTGGGGTGTCATCAACGTGCTTTGGGCGTAGGATCCCGGGCGGGTATTGGTGCCGTCCCAAGCGCCTGTTCCTTTTTTCCCGAGGTCGCGCGGTTGGCTGACGGGTTCGAGTTTCTGCCAATGCTTGCCGCGGCCGGTGGGAATGGTTTTGCCGTCCTTGAGCACGGGCTTACCGGAAGAATCCCTCAGAACCTGCTCGGTTGAATCCTTGGGTTTATACCAGGTTTGGCCGGAGAAACGGATGAGTTGGTCGGAGGAATCCCGAAGCTGTTTGGCGGGAAATTGGAAGTATTTTTCCCAGTGGAACATAACTACGTCATCCCAGAAGATGCCCCATTCATAGGCGACGATGACGGCCCAGTGGGCGTGTTCGCCGCCGAATTTGCCGGGGCAGCCGTTGTTTGGGCCTTTTTGCGTCTTGCCCGGGGCGATGGTGTGAATATCCTGGTCGACGTCGAGCGAGACGATGGCGGGGTGGTTCGCATCGATCAGCTTGAACAGAGTCGCGAGGTAATCGCTGGACTTCGGGACATGCGACTTGGCGTCGAAGCCGGCCTGTCTGGCGACTCTAACGAGCGCGTCCCCGCTGAATAGTTCGCCGAGATAGGTGAGCGGATGGGTGGTATTGATTTGTTTCGCTATCTGCCGGAGCGACACCTGCTTGTTCGGGTCGTCTTTGGGGAGCTTTACGCCGCCTTCCACGTCCACCTTGCGAGCGGGCAGTGGCTGCGGGATCGCGCCGGAGGTGTTCTGGAGTTTCAAATACCAGTGCCGCATTACATAGGACAACGCGTAGAGGCCGCAGTTGGGGCCGGCTTGCGCGGGATTTGTCGGCGGGCGCGGGGTGATGGCTTTGTAGGCGCTGGAGTTCAGGACGGTGGGGTCGATTGCAGGCATGGGATTCGGGGAGGCGAGAACGGTTCCAGGATATCAGTGGGTGCAGAGGCCGGGGCCGTCGAGGCCGTCGGTGTACATGTAGCCGTCGCCGACGTTGAAGATACCGGGGAAGCGCTTGTCCCAGCCGCGGTTGGCTGCGGGGACGTATTCGCGGGCGTTGGCTTCGAGGGTGCCCGCACCGGGGACGTGGGCCGAGATGCCGGCGGAGTGGACGAGGGCGGCGCCGGGACACGTGAGGTCCTGGACGCAGCGGAACATACTGTATTTCTGCGCGGCGGCGGCCATGAGCAGGGTTTGCGACTGGCCTTTGCAGGCTTTTAACGCGACGCCGGTGTAGCCCATTTCGCGGGCGAGCAGGAGGGCGTCGAGGCCGGTGAGGGATTCGTCGATGACGATGGGGCGGAGTTTGGCGGCGGCGAACATGGTGTTGTTGCGATGGGCGGCGAGGTCGCGGGCGGTGGGCTGCTCGATGTACTGGACGCGGGCGAAGGCCGAGGGTGCGGTGGTGCGAAGACGGCGTTCGAAATCGAGGAGATAGGCGACGCTGGGGCAACGCTCGTTGAAGTCGAGCGAGTAGATCCAGGCGTCGAAGTTGCGGCGCTGCTGGGCGAGGGTGGTGACACGGTCGATGGCGGCGACGCGGTCGACGTCCCAGGCGAGGTCGTCGCCGTTGAGTTTGATTTTGATGGCGGTGAGACCGTTGTAGGGGATCCAGGCTTCGAGGGTTTCGGGGAGACCGTCGTGGATGGGTTGGCGGACGTCGGCGGCGGTGAGAGGGTCGGAGGCGCCGCAGGAGTGGTACATGCGGATGCGGGGGATGGCGGCGGGAGCGATGTAGGGATCGAGATACTCGCCGCGGAAGTCGTTGTTGAGATAGTGGGCGAGGTCGTATTTGACGAAATCGCGGCCGCAGACTTCGAAGCTGTTGCGGTTGTGGAGGCGGCCGAAGGCGTCATGGAGGGAGGCATCGATGGGGCTGGCGGTGACGAGGGTGCAGAGCTTGGGGATGGGCACAGCGAGATTCAACTGGCGGGAGGTATCGGCCGCGGCTTTGAGGTATTCGGGTTCGATGGCGAAGTTCACGTCGAGCGGATGCGAGAATTCGCGGAAGTCCCTGGTGAGGGCGGCGAGTTTTCCGGCGAGCGTTTTCATGGCGGCGAGGGTCGTGTCGTAGGGGAGATCGGGAAACGACCAGACGTTGCCGAGGGGCATGGCGGCGAAGCCGGTGGCGGACTTGCCGGCGCGGGAGACGATGCGGCAGCGGACATTGAGAAGGGTGACGCGGTCCACTTCCCTGCCCCCGAATTTGTAGGGCGCGCGGTAGCGGAAGTCCTCGAAGGAAAGGGAGACGTCTTCGATGCGGGCGCCGGTGGGCGCGGCGCCGAGGAGGAGCGCGGGGGCGAGGAGAAATTCGCCGCGGGTCAGCTTCATCTGAGCTCAGGCGCGGCAGTACTGGGGCTCAGCCGGTGGCTGGTAAGTTACGTCGAGCTGCGGTGTTTCGAGGCGGCGCTCGTTACTTACTTTGGAGGTGAGGCAGGCTTCGAGCATACCGCTTGTAAGTAAGGTCCGGCGGATGGAGTAAGGGGCTTTGCCGGTGGTGTACATCTGCTCGATTTTGGAGACGAGGCAGGCCGAGTAAGTTACGTTGGGAACCGGAGTAAGCAGGAACTGGGTGGAGACGATACCGGCGCCGCGGAGGCGTGCGGCGAAAGTAAAGTCTTCGATGGCGCCGTCGAGCATGAGCATGGTGGCGCGGAGGCCGTCGCGGTATTCGATTGCGTAGGCGGCGGGGTGTTTGACGAGGGATTCGAGGACGCCGGGCGCGGCGAGGTTTTGGGTGCGGCCGTCGGTGACGGTGAGGCCGAGGGGGGTGTCGGAGCGGGAGAGAGCGGAGGTGAGGAGTTCGTTGGACCAGCGGCCTTCGGCGCGGGCTTTCCAGAAGGCCTCGCCGCTCAGGTACTGGACGGCGCGGACGCCGGTTTCCCCGCCCTTACGGCGTTCGGTCATGCACTGCATGCCTTCGAGGGCGTGGAAATCCATGGGATCCGAGCCGCCGCAGCCGACCATCAGCGCCTCTTCGATTTCGGCGCCGAGGGGGATGTCGACATCGGGAAGGCGGAAGGTGACGGGAAGAGAGGAGCCGCCGAGCATGGGGAAGTTCATCTTCTCGGAGGCTTCGACCATGGCGCGGGCTTTGGTGAAGCTGTAGGAGAGGTGCTTGTCGTTATAGACGGGGACGACGCGGCCATCCTCGCGGAAGACCTTCACGCATTGCTCGAAGAATTCGTAGCGGGGGTAGAGGATCTGGCCTTTTTCGTTGCGCGGGTAGTCGCCGTGCTCGCCGACGATGAGGACGGCGTCGCAGGCGAGTTTCGGGCCGCCGCAGCGGAGGGCTTCGGCGATGGTGGGATAGACGCGGAAGCCGAACTCGGCGGCGCGGAGAGAGCTTAAGTCGCCTTCGAGGTGCTGGTCGACGTAGAGGGAGACGACTTTGACGGGGGGCGTGTGCCAGGCGCCGTTGTGCGGGTAGCCGACGAGGAAGCGGTCGCCGATGTGCTGGCCGTGCGAGAGGTAGCGGTAGATGGTGGTGACGATGGCGAGGCGGATGGGCTCGGCGGCGCGGGCGAGCGGCGCGGCGGCGGCGGCGGCGAGAAAGTCACGACGAGTGAGCATAGGCCTTTAGCTTCTCCAATAGAGGGATTCGGTGGGCGCGGTGTAGGCGACGTTGAGCCACGGGGTTTGGATGCGTTTGCCGCGGAAGAGGCTTTCGCAGCCGGCGGCGGTGAGGCCGGTGGTGAGCAGGGTGCGCTCGATCGGGTAGGCGGCTTTGCCGGACAGGAAGAGCGTTTCCATGTG
>JAKAJI010000288.1 GCA_021813825.1 Acidobacteriota bacterium
AAGTCATTGCGGCCACGACCTTGGCGCCGCACCCGGTTTCCTCAAAAGCTCAATCTCAGCGACATCTGCATCTCTCGCGGCTGGCGTGCCGGAAAAATCGTGCCGAACCCGGTGGATGATGTGTCCGTCACCATCCCGTTGGGCTGACCAAAATTCGCGCGGATCAGAACACTGAAAAATCCGCCGCGCAACAGGCGGCCGATGGACTTCGTGATGCGGAGCGACTTGAAGGCGGAGAGATCAATTTTCTGTGTCCTCAGCCCAACGAGAACATCCCGTCCGTATGTCCCGACCTGCCAACTTCGGGAAGCGTGAGGCAGCCGGCTTGAGGAACATCAGGCGCCTCAGATGGGCAGGCGGCCAGTTGATCCCCCTGCAGTCGGCGCGCTGGCCCGTTGACACACCCACATGCGCGAGAACCGCCTGCCACAGCGTCGAGCGCGACCGGTGCACTGGCCAGGAATTTCCGGCCGCGGCCGGGAGAAACCGTGCAATCCAGGTTCGGAGTCAGGTCCTGCGGAACATTGAACGCCGGGGACCTTCCTGGCCGAAACACGGGCGTCTTGGCGGGGTGTGCCGGAGAAATCTGCGGCAGCAACTATATTTGAGACGTTTGGGGTAACGCATGTCGCGGAAGTTGATACGGCAGGGCAATTCTCCCGGATTCGTGATTCTACAAACTGAAGCTCTCAAAAGACCAAGAGCAGGCGTCGTCCGGGATTGTCTGAACAGCCGCGAGGCCACTATTGCCAACCGAGCTTCTGTGCGCGAAGCAATTTTGCTGCCCCCGCGAGGTGCTTGCCAACGCTCCCGTTTCACGATAATCGGAGGAGAGGTGACCGATTGGCAAGGGACGTGAATGACAATTATGAAAACCGGAAAGAGTCCTCGGGACAGGCCGCCGGAACCGATGCCGCTATAGAAGACGGTCTCTCTGAGACGGAGGCTCGGGCTCGCCTCGGCAGATACGGATATAACGAAATCCGGGAGGAGCCATCGAGTCTTCTTCGAGGCATTCTGAAACGCTTCTGGGGTCCAATCCCGTGGATGCTTGAGGCCGCTCTGATTCTTGAAGTTCTCTTGGGGAAAACGACCGAACCGGCAATCATCGGGGGGCTGCTGCTCTTCAGCGCTGTGGTTGGCGGGACACAGGAGCTTCGCGCTCAAACCGCTCTGGACCTGCTTCGGAACCGTCTTCGGGTAACGGCACGCGTCCGTCGCGACGGGTCCTGGAGACAACTACCGGCACGCGAAGTTGTTCCCGGCGATCAAATCCGTGTCCGCGTGGGCGACCTTGTTCCCGCTGACTGCATCATCAGCGATGGCACCATCGAGGTCGATCAAGCCGCGCTCACAGGTGAATCGACTGCCGTCTCCCGGTCCAAGGGTGAGACGATTTATTCGGGATCAACGGTCCATCGCGGAGAAGCCTTGGGGACGGTGACGGCCACCGGATCACGAAGTTACTTCGGGCGGACCGCCGAATTGGTGCGGACATCTCGATCCGCCGGTCACCTCGAGCAACTCCTTTTCACCGTTGTCCGGTACCTGGTGGCAATCGATGCCGTGCTCGCGGCCGTGTTGATCGCCGGAGCCCTCTGGCGGGGAGAGCAGTTGCTGCCGCTCGTGCCATTCTTGCTCGTGCTGGTGACTGCGACGGTGCCGGTGACAATGCCCGCGGCCTTCACGGTTTCCAACGCGGTTGAAGCCCGTTCTCTTGCGAAGGAGGGCGTGCTTGTGACGGGATTGACGTCCATCCAGGAAGCAGCGGCCATGGACATCCTATGCGTGGACAAGACCGGCACACTGACGCAGAACCGGCAAACCATCGCGGCCCTTGTCCCGTTTGCGGGAGAATCCGAGGACGAGGTTCTGGCATACGCTGTTGCGGCGTGCGATGAATCAACACAGAATCCCTTGGAAGGCGCGATTTTTCGGGCCGCCTCCGAGCGCTCGCTGCGCCCGCTCGCCCGGCAACAATTCGTTCCCTTTGATCCCGCGACGAAGCATTCCGAAGCGTTAGTGACGCGGGACGGGCGGACCGTCCGGGTGCTGCTGGGGTCGCCACTCGTCGTGGAGCCGCTTTCCCGCTCCCAACCCGGATTCAGGGATCGTGTCGAGGAATTGGCTGCCTCAGGCGCGCGTGTGCTGGCAGTCGCTGCCGGTTCCGATGAGCGGCCGACCCTGCGGGGACTCGTGGCGCTCGCCGACACGCCCCGCGAAGATGCAAGATCGCTCGTCAATGCGCTACAAAAACTAGGCATCCGGATCATCATGGTGACCGGAGACACGCTCGCTACCGCACAGACAGTAAGCCGCGCCGTCGGACTCGGTGATCGTTTCGGTGATTTGAAAGAGAGCTCGCATGACCTACTCCAGTACGATGGGTTCGCCAACTGCTATCCGGAAGACAAGTTTCGCCTCGTCCAGGCTCTTCAGCATGCTGGCCGCGTGGGCATGACCGGAGACGGCATCAATGATGCGCCGGCGCTCAAACAAGCTGAAGTCGGCATTGCGGTCAACACCGCTACGGACGTTGCCAAGTCCGCGGCGAAAGTGGTCCTGACCAGGCCCGGTCTTCACGACATTGTCGCAGTCGTCTCCGGAGGCCGCCGCGTTTATCGCCGGATGCTGACCTGGACCATTACCAAGATTGCCCGGACCGTCGAGTTGGCGGCCCTGCTGACCTTCGGTTATCTGATCACCGGTATTTTCGTGACGCCGCTTTTCTTGATCGTGCTGATCATCGTCATGAACGACATTGTGACGATCACGCTCGCCACGGACCGCGCCTGGGTTTCCCCAGTTCCCGAGCGCTGGAACGTGCCCGAGATTACCAAGGTCGCCGGCGTGCTCGCCATCGGTTGGCTCGCGCTAGCCTTCGTCATGCTGTGGACAGCGTTAAACGTTTTGAAATTACCGAATTCACAGGTCCAGACGCTCATGTTCGTGTATCTGATTTACTCTGCCCAGGCGACAATCTATCTGACTCGCGTGCGCGATCGCGTCTGGACTCTCGCTCCCAGCCGATACGTCGCCTTGACGACGATTGGCAATGTTGCCGTCGCCTCGGTGCTTGCCTATTTTGGAATTTTGATGGCTGCCCTTCCTGCCTGGATCCTGCTCGGCACGCTCGGTATTGTGCTGGCGGCAGCCCTGCTACTGAACGAGATTAAGATTGCCCTTTTTCGCAGCTCGGGAATTCTGGGCCGATCGAGTTAGGCTTGGCCCAGGGCGCGTGCTGCTCTGCGCCGCCCGGCTCGAACTTGGGGCTGCGGAAACTTAATTGCGAGGAAGTGGCGAACGGTTGGCGACGGCAGACTCGTAAACTTGGGTCGATTCGCCATGGTTGTACCGCATTAACAAGGTGGAGAGTTTTCGGGCGTTGCCGAGGTTCTCAGCGGGCGCTGCCCAGAGTTCCATACGAGCGCGTCCCGCTCGTATTGCGGGTCTCCCAAATGGCGCGGAAGCGACCGGCCGTTTGATTGTCGGAGTTCGGGGATGAGTCGATACCCCTACACGTCGGGCCGTTTCCTCAGCCGGTTTTGTGTCTTTCTTGATTGTGGCTTACCTCAGTGAAAATCACATCTGGGCGCTAACCGAACGGGGAGAGCGGTGGCGGTTCCAGCCAAAGGCGGCCGGCCGCTGCCCCCTGTCCATCCCATGCTGTGAAGTGTTTGGGATAATCCGCATCCTGGCCGACGCTGGGCCCAACCGAAACGGCGGCGGGAGTTGAGATCACGGACGATGGCTCCCCGGCATGGATTCGAACCACGATTCACGGCTCCAAAGGCCGCTGTCCTACCATTAGACGACCGGGGAATTACAGGCGGGAAACTATTTACGAGTGTAGCAGAGCGGGCGTCACCACTCCGAATACGGCGTGCCGTCCAGGCTGGTCGCGTCCGACCCGCTGCGGACATCATAAATGCCCGGTTCGGTCTGATTCACACTGGTCAGCGCGTCTTCCATGATCGTCTTCCACGTCTGATTGGAGCCGGTCATGGGGTCCATCGGAATCTCGCGCAGGTAGCCCTCGCTCACCAGATCGTCGAGCGTCTGCGGCGCCTTCTGCTTATCGTAGGTGTACTCGTCGATCACGGTGCGCATCGTAAACAGGTTGTTGCGAAGCACGGTTTCCTTAGCGCGGATGATCGACTTCTGATAAATCGGAACCGCCATCGACACCAGGACCGCGATGATCGCCATCACGATCATCAACTCGATCAGCGTGAAGCCGGCCCGTTTACCATTCCGAATACGGGGTTCCATCGCGAGCCTTTTCGGTGGTCTTCGAATACACATCAAATACGTTCTGGCCGCCCCAAGCGGTGGACGTCGGGTCGTCCTGCATACTGCGCAAGCCCCACTCGGTCGAATTGGTAAACGGATCCTTCGGAATCCGCCGCAGGAACTTGATCTTCTTGTCCACCGAGCCCGCCATCTTCACGCCTTCCACGAGCACATTCAGATTCTTGGGATACCCAAACGTGTCCATGTCCGGCGGAGGGAGTTGTCCGGCGTCGGAGGCGTCTTTGTACTTGTCGATCGCGGACCGCATTTCGCGCAACGCCCGGCGCAGCGCGATCTCCTTGTCGCGTTGCACCTTGTATCGCGCCAGCGGCACGGCCATGGCCGTGAGCACCATCAAGATCGTAAACGCGACGATCAACTCGACCAGCGTCAGGCCCGATTCCGGATGGCGGCTGCGTACGGCTCGCACGATCGATCACTCCACGGTCACTTTCAGATGTGGCAGCGCGGCCTGGGCCGGCTCGAGTTTCGAGTTTTTCAGTTCGGCGCCTGTCAGGGCAATCTCTCCGGACCCTCTTCCCGTCGCCACAAAGTGTAGGACGGCGATCGGCCCGGCCCCGTTTACACCGCCCGCTCCCGGAAGACGGCCGAGCGTGATCGATGCTTCGCCGGTTTCCTGGCTGATCTGGGCAGGCGGGTTGAGCGACTGATCCTTCGGCCCGAACAGGGCGCCGCTCGATATCGAGGCCAGCGTCAGTAATTTGGGATCCCAGCGAACGTGAATCGGAGCGGAGAAAAGATCCCGCGCGCCGCTGGCTTCGAGGGTGATGTTCACCGCGGCCCCGGCCTTCGTTGAGACTTCCCCCGGCTCAAAACGAAGCACGAGCGGGCCGCTGGGCGGTGGCGGAGCAGGTACGGGCGCAGGCGTTGGAGCGGCGGGTGTGGGAGTGGCGGGTGTGGGAGGCTGTGGCGCGCTTGCCGGAGTAGAGGCAGCCGGCGCCACCTTCTGCGCCGCGGGCGCCAACGCTTCTCCGCCGTCCGGCTCGTCGCGAATCACACGGATGTTCTGCTCGCTGCCCGCATAGACGCCGCGCATGTCGACAGCCGTGATGTCCGGCGTGCGGACAATGTGAGGAATCACCGCGATCACCAGATCGTTGTGGTCTATCTCCTTATGGTTTTGCGAACCGAAGAAATTGCCCAGGATCGGCACGTTCATCAGCCCGGGAATGCCGCTGACGTTTTGCGTATCCGTGGTGGCCATGATGCCACCGAGCAGCGTCACCTGCCCGTCGCGCACCCGCACATCCGTGGCGTTCGTCTGTTGCGCGACCACGGGCTGCGAAAGGCCGCCGAGGTTGATTGTCTGCTGCACATTCGACAATTTGAAATCGATGTGCATCGTCACTTCGTCATTGCCGTGGACATGCGGCTGCAGTTCGAGATCGATGCCGGTGTCCAGGAACTGGAACTGGGTGCTGACCAGCGGGCTCACGCCGACCGTACCTACGCCGGGTTGAAAGCTGCCCGTGGCGTAGGGATACTTCTGGCCGATCTTGAGCGTCACTTTCATACCGTCGGAGGCGCGGACTTCGGGCGATTGCAGCACCTTCGTGCTGTTGTCTTGCAGCATCGCCTCGAGCAGCGCCCCAGGGAGGATGCCGGAGAAATCCGCCGAACTGACATGGAGAAAGTTTGAAACCGGGACCGCGCCTGTCGTGCCCGTGAGGCCGGTGGCGCCGGTCAATCCAGTGAGCCCAGTGGTGCCGGTCAGCCCGGTCGTGCCGGTGACGCCTGTCGTCCCCGTACCTCCCGTATATCCCGTCGTGCCCGTGGTCCCCAGGAGGCCGGAGGAGTTTGGCACCGAGATCGAGGAGCGCGGCGTGAAGCTGATCGGTACCGAGATGCCGTTCCCGGCCGAGGACACCAGCGTCGAGGCCAGGTCGCGGATCCGGGACGTATTCGTGCTCATCACCATGATGTCCACAACGACCTCGGCCTTGGGCTTGTCGAGATCGTGGAAGAGCTTTTCGGCCAGCGCCACCTGATCCGCCGTGCCACGCACCACCGCGGCGCTCTGCTCGTTATAAGTGAAGATGCGCCGGATGTCGGTTACCGAGCGGACCGCCGTCACGATCTCCTGAAACTCCTGCGGCGAGGTGACGTTCTTCAGGTAAAACACCTTCACCACCTGATCGTCGTAGTCGCGGCGCTTGGTCGGGTTTTCTTCGGCGACAAAGATTGTGTTCGCGTTCAGCGGCTTCCAGAACGTGTGCGTCACCATCG
>JAKAJI010000289.1 GCA_021813825.1 Acidobacteriota bacterium
ATCGATATACCGCCGCACCCCTTCGTGCCGCGCGAAGTACGTGTTGATGTAGCGCTCCGCTTCCTGCCGCGAAATCCCCAGCGACTGCGCCAGCCCGAACGGCGTCTGCCCGTACACGATGCCAAAATTCACCGCTTTCGCCGCGCGCCGCATCTCCGGCGTCACCAGGGCCGGCATCACCCCGAACACCTCCGCGGCCGTCCGCGCATGAATGTCTTCGCCATTGCGAAACGCCTCGGTCAGCACCGCATCGCCCGAAACGTGTGCCAGCAGCCGAAGCTCGATCTGCGAATAATCCGCCGCCAGAAGCTTCCACCCTTTTTCCGGCACGAACGCGGCTCGAATCTCCCGCCCGATTTCCGTCCGGACCGGAATGTTCTGCAAATTCGGGTCCGAGGAAGACAACCGTCCCGTCGCCGCCCCCGTCTGGTGAAACGTGGTGTGGATCCGCCCGGTCGAGGGACGCACAAGCTGGGGCAACGCGTCGACGTACGTGCCCTTCAGCTTCGCCAGTTGCCGGTATTCGAGCACCAGCCGCGCGATTTCGTAATCGCCGGCCAGCCCCTCGAGTACGCTCGCCTCCGTCGACGGCTGTTTGCTCCGCCCGCGCGTCGGCGCCGGTAGTTGAAGATCTTCAAACAAAACTTTCCCGAGTTGCTGCGGCGAATTGATGTTGAACGGCTTGCCCGCCAGCGAGTGGATGGAGGCCGTCAGCCGCTCAATCTCCGATTCCAGCCGCCGCGACATGGCAGCCAAAGCCTCCGGCGCAATCGAAATGCCGTTTGACTCCATCCGTGCAAGCACCGGAGCCAGCGGAAGGTCGATCTCCTCGTACACCCCCGTCAGGCCCGCCTCACGAACCTCGGCGGCCAGACGCGGCCCGAGTTCCGCAGCAAGCGACGCCGCGGCTGCGGCCCCGGGAGCCGGCGGGGAATGCTTGTACTTATCCGAGAGAAACGACAGCGAGCAACCGCCAGGGTCCGCCGTCAGCAGAAACTCGTACAACATCGGGTCATGGGCCACGCCGCGGAGCGTCACCCCCGTTCCCTCGAGCGCAAGCAGCGTCGACTTGAAGTTGTACACCGCTTTCTTCCGCTGCGCATCGGCCAGAAACGCCGCGGCGGCCGGAAGAAGCTCCATCACAAACTCCCGCGCATGGCCGGCCCGTGCCGCGACCGCCGCCATCGGAGCAACCAACGCGCCGTCTTCCCGCCGCGCCAGCGCAAAACCCGCCGCGCTTTCCGCAGGAATCGACGCAATATACGCCTCAATCTCCCCCGCCGTCCGCAGTTCACCAAAATCGCCGGCCTCCGCCGGTGCGTTGGCCGCGGTTTGCTTCAGCAGGCTGTGAAATTCGAGTTCCTGGTACAGCCCCCGCAGCGCCGCCCAGTCCGGCGCCTGCGCCTGCAGGCTCTCCAGGTCGGCTTCGATCGGGACGCTGGTATCGACCGTAGCCAAATGCTTGCTCAACAGGATCTGGTCGCGATGGGCGAGAAGGCTTTCCCGGTACGTCTTCTTCTTCACCTCGTCCGCTCTCTCCAGCGCCGCCTCCACCGATCCGAATTGAACGATAAGATCCTTCGCGCCCTTGTCTCCAATGCCCGGCGCGCCGGGAATATTATCGACCGCATCCCCCTTCAGCGCCAACAGGTCGGCCACCTGCGCCGGCTTCACGCCCAGAAACTCCTCTGTCTTCGCGGCATCGTACAGCGTGTCGTCCTTGGCCGGGTTGAGCATCGAAATATGGTCGTCGACAAGCTGCAACAGGTCCTTGTCGCTCGAAACAATGACCACGTCGAATTTCTCCGCCGCCCGCCGCGCCAGCGCGCCAATCACATCATCGGCCTCGAATCCCGGAAACTCCAGAATCGGAACCCGCATCGCCTCAAGCATCTGCCGGATGTAGGGGATCTGCTGCGCAAGCTCGGCCGGCATCTCAGCCCGGTTCGCCTTGTAGCCGGCAAACGCCTCGTCACGAAACGTCTTGCCGCTCTCAAACACCGCGCCAAGGTACTCCGGATGATACGTCTCCACCAGCTTCCGCAGCATGTTGTGAAAAATGTATACCGCCTCCGTCGGCAGACCCGCGTTCGTGCGCATCGGAGGCGCACCCGAGCGCGCGCGCGCGTGGTAGGCACGGAATATGTAACCGTAGGAATCGATGAGGAACAGCCGGGGGCGCGGCATGAAATCACTATACTAACCCTTGCCGCATCGCATGAATCGCAGCCGCAAACTGTGGCCTGCGCGCCACACAAATCCGCAAAGCACCGTGTCAGAAAAGCCACATACAAAAGTTTATAACCTCCATTGAATCAAATAGCTACGCACTTACGTCCCACGCTGTTAGAATGTGGGGTTTAGTGGACCTGATCCGCACCATTCAGAGGATTTATCTTGCGATTTGAAACTACGGTTCAGCGGCCCGTCGAGGCGAGAGGCGTCGGGCTGCATCATGGAGTGCCGGTACACATTCGAATTCTTCCGGCGCCCCCTTCCACCGGAATCGTTTTCCTGCGAACCGACCTCGACCGCTTCCCCGTGCCGGCAAGCTGGCGTCACGTGGCCCGGGTCAGCTACGCCACAAGCCTGATGCGCCAGGGCGTCCTGATCTCTACCACCGAACACCTGCTCAGCGTCCTCTACAGCATGGGAGTGGACAACGCCTACATCGAAATCGACAACCTGGAGGTGCCGATTCTCGACGGCAGCGGAAAGCCCTACGTCGAGTTGCTGCGCCAGGCCGGTCTGAAGGCCTACCGTCGCCGCAAGAAATATCTGAGAATCCGCCGCCCCGTGTCGGTGGAAACCGGAAACAAGCGCATCAGCATCCTCCCGTCCGACCGCTTCCTGCTGACCTGCGATATTTTCTTCGATCACCCTCTGATCGGAAGACAATCGCTCGATTTGGAAGTGACGCCGGAGAGATACGCGACCGAAATCGCGCCGGCCCGCACATTCGGTTTCGAGCACGAGTTGCCCCAGATGCGCGACATGGGCCTCATCCGCGGGGCCAGTTTGGACAACGCGATCTGTTTTGAGGCCGCAAGCGTCGCCAACGAAGGCGGCCTGCGATTCCCCGACGAGTGTTGCCGGCACAAGACGCTGGACTTGATCGGGGATCTGGCGCTGGTAGGCAGGCCGCTGCTGGGCCACATCATCGCCGAGAGGGCCGGCCACGCGATGCACGCCGAACTGGTCAAGCGCATCATGTCGGACCCGACCATTTACGAGATCCTCAGCTTCGACCAGTTGGCCACACGCGTCGCCCATTCGCTTGTCCCGTAAGCTTCCGAATCTTCTGAGTCTGCTACGCGCGGCGCTCGCGCCCGCCGTAGCCTGGACCATTCTGCGCGGGCACGAACGCCTCGCCTTGGCCGTCCTGCTCCTCGCCGCCATCACTGATTTCCTCGATGGTTGGGCGGCGCGAAAACTGCGGGTAGAATCCGCGCTCGGCGCTTACCTGGATCCTATCGCCGACAAACTGCTGCTGGTTACCGTCTACTTCTCCGAAGGCCTCGCCGGCTATCTTCCGCCTTGGCTCGTCGCGCTCGTCTTCGGCCGGGACCTGATGATCCTCGCCTTCGCCGCCTGGGCTTTATGCTTCACCCGGCTCCGCCGCTTCCCGCCCTCCATCTGGGGTAAGATCAGCACCGCCGCGCAGATCGCCACCGGACTGGCCGTGCTGGCCGATCCTTCGGCGCGCCTGGACCGCGGCCTGGTCCTGGCGACGGCCGCTGTGCCGACCGCATGGAGCGGGCTTCACTATATATGGCGCGGAATTATGATGCTGCGAGACCCGGCGCGGAACAACTCCAGTACGGCGATTGACGGCGGCGTGAAGCGGGGTTAGTCTAAAGTTGTGCAAGGGCAACCTACACGGTATCCGGCGTCGCGGTCGTTGTTGTTCGCCGGACTCGGCGGCCTCGCCCTGGCGGCGGTGTCCGCCTCGATCTCTCTGACATTTCCCGCCGCCTGGGCGGCGACAGGCGCTCTTGCCTTAAGTGGCCTGGTCGCGGTCGCAATGGGCCTGATTCCGGGCGTGGAGGTCGGAGACACCCATCTGGTGCAGCGCAGAACGCGCATCCCGTGGACCCAGATCTATCAAGTAAAGCGCTTGGCGATGACTCCCCTCATCCTGCGCCTGACGCTCGCCAGCCGCGAAGAAACGCTCGTGATTCACTGCGGAAGCCGCGTGGCAAGAGAAGGGTTGCTGCACGACATCCGGCTCATGTCGCGCGGCGCCGTTATCGACGGCGTCTCTTATAGGGAATTCTGGGGACTCGGCGCAGAGGAGCCCAGCAAGCCGAAACTGCGGCGTTATCCGCTGCTGCTCGCCGACGATGAAGCGGAAGTAGAGCGTATGTTCCAGCAGTTAAAGTCGGTCGGCCATCTCGAGCCGAATAACGCTCCGCCCGACAGCGGTCCGGAGCACAACTAGCCGGCACGGATTCCTCACGTTGACCGCCCGCCGCTCGCGCGCCGCCGTCCTCGCCGCCACGGCGTTCCTCATCCTCGCCGCTCTCGCCTGGCGCCCGTCTCTTTCCGCCCTCGGCCGCTTTCTCGTCAAAACCGATCTCCCGCTTCATGCCGATATTGCCGTCGTGCTGGCCGGCGATTACTCCGGCAACCGGATCCGCAAGGCGGCCGAACTCGTCAAGCAGGGCTACGCCCCGAGAGTCCTCGTCAGCGGCCCGAGCGGCTTCTACGGCGAACACGAATCCGACGCGGCCATCCGCTTCATCACCCGCCAGGGCTACCCTGCAGCCTGGTTCATTCCCTTTCCCAATGACTCACACTCGACGCGCGAGGAGGCCCGAGCCGTGGCGGCGAAACTGCGAGAATTAGGATTGGTGCGCGCCGACATCGTTACCAGCAACTACCACACTCGCCGCGCGCGAACCGACTACGCCGAGGAAGCCCCCGGCCTCGAGTTCTCCATGATCGCCGCGCCCGACCAGTACTTCACCCCGGACGGCTGGTGGAAAACACGCGAAGGCCGCAAAACCTTCCTGCTCGAATGGCTGAAGACCCTGGCCAGTTGGGCGCACCTGTGAATCGCCTATGAAAAAAGCCGTTCGCGACCTCAGCCCCTACATCTGGCGCTACCGCGGCGGGGCATTTCGCGGCTTGGCCTCCCTCGTCGGCAAAGACATTTTCGCCGCCGCCATCCCCTATGTGATCGGCCGCGCCATCGACTCGCTCATGCACGGCTTCGTGCTCTCCCTCCTCGTCCGCTTCGCCCTCCTTCTCGTCGGCCTCTCGCTCGTCAAGGGCCTGTTGCAGTACTGGATGCGCGTCATCCTCATCGGCATCTCGCGGGATGTCGAGTACGACATCCGCAACAACCTCTTCGCCCATCTCACCCGCCTCGCTCCGGATTTCTACGCCCGCTCACGAACCGGCGACATCATGGCCCGCGCCACCAACGACCTCAACGCGGTGCGCATGATGCTCGGCCCCGGCGTCATGTACTGGACCGAGACATCGCTCACCTTCGTCTTTTCCATCATCGTGATGGCCTCCACCGACTGGCGGCTCACCATCCTGGCGCTGCTGCCCGCCCCCCTGGTCAGCGTCGCCGTCGTCGCCTTCGGCAGCCGCATCCACACGCGGTTCGAGAAAATCCAGGCCATGTTCTCCGGCATCAGTTCCCTGGTGCAGGAAAATCTCGCCGGCGTGCGCGTCGTTCGCGCCTACGCGCAGGAAGAGGCGGAACTCCGCCGCTTCGAGTCGCTGAACATCGACTACATCCGCGAAAACCTTTCCCTCGCCAAACTGTCGGCCTTGTTCATGCCCGTGCTCCAGGCCCTCATCAGCCTCACGTTCCTCATCGTGCTCTGGGCCGGCGGAGCCAGGGTCCTCTCCCACCGCATCACCCTCGGCAATTTCGTCATGTTCAACACCTACATGGGGACCCTCGTCTGGCCCATGATCGCCCTCGGTTGGGTGGTCAACCTCATGCAGCGCGGCACCGCTTCCTGGGACCGGATCGCCCAACTGATGGCCGAGCAGCCCACCATCACCAAGCCGCGGCAATCTGTCGCGCTGAAACAACCGGTCGACGGCGAATTGCATCTGGAAGGCGTGTCGGTGCGCTATCCCGGCGGCGCCGCTGCCCTGACAAATGTCGGCCTGTTCATCCCGGCCGGCTCCACCGCCGCCATCGTCGGCCACACAGGCAGCGGCAAGACAACCCTCGTCAATCTGATTCCCCGCCTGCTCGATCCTTCCGAAGGCCGCGTCCTGCTCGACGGCGTGGATCTCAGCCAGCTCGATCCCGCCGAACTGCGCCGCCAGATCGGCTTCGTGCCCCAGGAGACCTACCTCTTTAGCGCCACTCTCGCCGAAAACATCGCCTGGGGCGTCCCGGACGCAAAGCGGGAACAAATCGAGCAGGCGGCCGCTCTCGCCGGACTCGCGCCTGACCTCGCCGGCTTCCCCCGCGGACTCGATACCGTGGTCGGCGAACGCGGACTCACGCTCTCCGGCGGGCAGAAACAGCGCACCGCCATCGCGCGCGCGGTG
>JAKAJI010000290.1 GCA_021813825.1 Acidobacteriota bacterium
CACGTCAACCCCACACCCTCCAAACCACGTTCACTCGCGTCTCCCCAGCCGCCTAGCCAGCCAGTTCCGGCATTCTCCGAACAGCCGCGCTCCACCCTCACCGCCCCACCAGCAGCCCCATCAACGGCAGCGCAATCACCACGAAGAACACCGCCCCAAGCACCCAACTCATCCCCTTCCGCCCCGGATGATCCACCCAGAAGCAGAGCAGCGCCGAAAGCAGGAACGCCTGCGGCACGACCTCGAGCCATCCCCGCATCTGCCCAAGCACCGGGACCGGCGTGTAAATCATCCCCTCAACCGAACCCGACGCCGCCGCGAACGTCGACAGAATCCCGATCGCTACCAGCATCCAGCCCATCACAATCCAGCCGTTCCTCCGCCCGAACAGAGACCCCCGCAGCGGCCAGAACACCGACGCGAAAATCAACCCGCGAATCGGTTGCAGCACGGGCCCCGCCGTCACCCAGGGACTGCTGAACGGACGCATGCCCGAGCCAGGCTTGTCGAACTCCGCCGCATAATTCAGAAAATGCGACGCCAGCAATCCCATGACGAAGTAAGTGATCGTGTGGCAAACCACCGTCTTGGCCGCCAGTTCCCGAAAACGAAAAGACCGTTGTTCCATGTTCGTTGCCCCGTAACCCTCCATATTGCACCCGCCGCGCCGTGCACCCCGTCCCCACAAATCTCCCTGCGCCCGTAACCTTCCTCTCTTCCATCACGCCTTCGACATGAGATAAACTGATTCGCTTCATGCCTACACGCAGAGAGTTCGCCGCCTCCGTCTTCGCCGGCCTCGCAGCCCCGCTCGCATCCCGCGCGTCCATGATTCCCGACAAAGTCGGTGGCGTAGCCATCGGCGCCGTCACCTACAGCTTCCGCACCGAACCCCACGGCCCGCACGGCGACAGCGTCGACATCGTCCTCCGCGACCTCAAACAGTGCGACGTCGGCATCACCGAACTCTTCAGCCCGCAAATCGAACAGGTTGGCTCCATGCCACCCTTCCCGCGCCCCAAACCCGGCTCTCCACCGCCCTCGCGCGAGGAAATGATGGCCCGCTTCCGCGCCTATCGCAACAGCCCCGAAGCCAAGAAAGCCCGCGAAGACCTCCGCACCTGGCGCCTCAATACCCCCGCCTCCTACTTCGAAGGCGTCCGCAAAAAGTTCGACGAAACCGGAGTCCGCATCTTCGCCTACACCATGAACTACGGCGAGGACTTCACCGACGCCGAAATCGACAAGACATTCGAAGAAGCCAAAGGACTCGGCACAAAGATCATCGCCACGTCTACCCGCGTCTCCATGGCCGAACGCCTCAAAGCGCCCGCCGAAAAACACGGCATCATCGTTGCTTTCCACGGCCACGACCAGACCAATAACCCCAACGAATTCTCCACGCCGGAAACGTTCAACAAAGCGCTCGCCCTGTCGAAAATGTTCCGCATCAACCTCGACATCGGCCACTTCACCGCCGCCGGCTACGACCCCGTCTCTTTCATCGAGCAGAACCACGCCAAAATCACCCACCTCCATATCAAGGACCGCAAGAAAAACCACGGCCCCAACGAACCTTTTGGCGAAGGCGAAACCCCCATCCGCGAAGTTCTGCTCCTGCTCAAGAAAAACAAATACCCCATCCCCGCCCTCATCGAATACGAATACCAGGGCGCGGGAACTCCCGTCGAGGAAGTGACTAAGTGTATGAATTACATGCGGAAGATTCTCGCATGAAGAAGTATCTCCTGACTTATTCGGGCCTTTTTCTCCTCTTACTCCCAACCGTAGCCAGCGCACAGGCGCCCGCCGCCGCGCGCCGTATGCGCCGGACACCCACTTCCGGCCTCGATCAGGCTGCGGTGGAGCGAGGCAAAACCATCTTCGAGGCCCAGTGCTCTTTCTGCCACGGCGTCAACGCCAAGGGCGGCGACAGCGGCCCGGACCTCATCCGCTCTGTCACCGTCCTCGATGATGAAAAGGGCGACAAGATCGGTCCCGTCATCTTAAACGGCCGCCCCGGAAAGGGCATGCCTAAGTTCCCTCTCAAACCCGACCAGATCCTCGACGTCGCCACCTTCCTCCATCAGAAGGTCTTCGACGCCGCGCAACGGTCCACCTATAAAATCGGCAACATCGTCACCGGCAACGCCGCCACCGGCCAGCAATACTTCTCGCAGCACTGCGCCTCCTGCCACTCGCCCACCGGCGACCTCAAGGGCGTGGGCGCCAAGTACGACGCCGCCACGCTCGAAAGCCGCTTCCTCATGCCCCGCGTCGGTGGCTTCGAAGCCATGTTCAGCAACCAACCGCCTGACCCGCGCAGCATTACCCACGTCACCGTCACCCTCCCCAGCGGCAAGACTTATACCGGCAAACTCGATGCGATCGACGACTTCACCGTCTCCCTCACCACCGATGACGGCGACTACTACACCTTCCCCCGCCACGGGGATTCACCCAAAGTGGTGGTCCACGATCCCCTCCAGGCCCACCTCGACATGCTCGTCAAATACACCGACACCGACATTCACAATCTCACCGCTTATCTGGTTACTCTGAAATGAAGATCCGCTCTCTCCTGCTCGCCGCCGCGCTCGCGGTGCCCTCGCTCGTCGGCCAGTTACTCGACCCCCACTTACTCCTCGAGCCGCCGACCACCGCTTGGCCCACTTACAACGGCGATTACTCCGGCAAGCGCTTCAGCCCGCTGACGCAAATCAACAGTTCCAACGTCCGCCACATGACGTTGTCCTGGGTCAGCCGCATCACCCCAGGCCCGCTTGGCGCCATCATCGGCGGCGAAGGTCCCATGCCCAAGGAAGGCCCCGGCGACGCCCTCTCCTTCTTCGGCGCCCGCATCGCCGCCACGCCGCTCATGATCAATGGCGTGCTCTACTTCGCCATGCCCGATAACGCCTACGCCGTCGACGCCCGCACCGGCCGCGTCCTCTGGCATTACTTCTGGAAAACCAAGGGCGGCATCCACATCGGCAACCGCGGCGTCGGTATCTACGGCAACTGGCTCTACTTCGAAACCCCCGACGACTACCTCGTCTGCCTCGACGCCCGCACCGGCAAGGAACGCTGGCACCGCCAGATCGCCGACGTCAAACAGGAATACTTCTCCACTCCCGCCCCCGTCATCATCGGCAACCATGTCATCGTCGGCACCGGCGGCGATTCCCTCGACGTCCCCGGCTTCCTCGAAGCCCACGACCCGGAAACCGGCGACATCCAGTGGAAATGGTGGACCGAGCCAATGAAGCAGGGCGACCCCGGCGCCGATACCTGGCCCGACAACTACTCCATGCGCCACGGCGGCGGCATGACCTGGATCCCCGGCACCTACGACCCCGACTTACACCTCTACTATCTCGGCACCGGCAACCCCAACCCCGTCCTCACCGGCAAAAGCCGCAAAGGCGACGACCTCTTCACCTGCTCCATCGTCGCCCTCGACGTCGACACCGGCAAGCTCAAATGGTATTACCAGGCCTCGCCCCACGACACCCACGATTGGGACGACGTCGAAACCCCCGTTCTGTTCGACGCCAACTGGCACGGCAAGCCCCGCAAACTCCTCGCCCAGGCCGCCCGCAACGGATACTTCTTCGTGCTCGACCGCGTCACCGGAGAGCACCTCCTCACCGCGCCCTTCATCAACACCCTGAACTGGTCCACCGGCCTCAACAAGAACGGCCAGCCCATCGGCAATCCGGCCAAAGAAGCCTCCATCGACGGCGTCCTCGTCTCCCCCGCAACCGGCGGCGCCACCAACTGGCCTCCTCCCAGCTTTGACCCCCAAACCGGCCTCTTCTACGTCAGCGCTAACGAGAGCTTCAGCGTCTTCTTCCTCACTGACCTCGATCCTCACCCCGAGGGCTGGGGCGCAGCCGAGAAAGCCGCCGGCTCTTACGGCAGCGCGCTCGAAGCCATCGACTACCAGACCGGCAAAATCGTCTGGCGCCACCCGTACCCCTCCACCAGCGGCTTCGGCGGCCCCACCGGCATCCTCACCACCGCCGGCCACCTCCTGTTCACCGGCGACAACGCAAACAACCTGATCGCTTTCGACCCCGCCAACGGAAAAATCCTATGGCACTCGCATCTCACCAACCGGGTCACCAACGGACCCGAAACCTTCTTGCTCGACGGCAAACAATACTTAGTCGTCGGCGCCGGCGATTCCCTCTACACCTTCACGGTCGACGAATAGCGGAACAAGCCACCCATACGCTCCGCGCTAAAATCGGAGCGTATGGACCGGCGTAGCTTTCTCACCTCCAGCTTGATCTCTACCGGCGCGCTCCCCTTGCTGCGCGCCGGCGCGCAAATCCCCAAGCGACCCTACAACAAGCACATCAACCTCTCCATCATCGGCTTCGGCGGCATCGTCGTCATGGGCATGGAACAGGACGAAGCAAACCGCACCGTCGCCGATGCCATCGAACGCGGCATCAACTACTTCGACGTCGCTCCCTCCTACGGCGACGGAGAGGCCGAGCAGAAACTCGGCGCCGCCCTCGTCCCCCACCGCAAGAACGTCTTCCTCGCCTGCAAGTGCGAACGCCGCGACGCTGCCGGATCGCGCGAACAACTCGAATCCTCCTTGAAACGCCTCCAAACCGATCACTTCGACCTCTACCAGTTCCACGCCGTCTCCAGCATGGAAGACGTCAAAGACATCCTCGCCCCCAACGGTGCCGCCGAAACTTTCCTCAAAGCACGGAAAGAAGGCAAAGTCCGCCACCTCGGCTTCTCCGCCCACAACGCCGAGGCCGCCATCGCCCTCATGGACGCCTTCCGCTTCGACTCCGTGCTCTTCCCCGTCAACTACGTCAATTACGCGCAAGGCAACTTCGGCCCGCAGATCCTCGCCAAGGCCAAAGAAAAAGGCGTCGCCCGCCTCGCCCTCAAATCCATGGCCCACACCACCTGGAAACAAGGGGAAACACACACTTACCCGAAGTGCTGGTACCACCCGATCGATGACCCCGAACTCGCCCACAAAGCCCTGCGCTTCACACTGTCGGAAGACATCACTGCCGCCATCCCTCCCGGCGATGTCCGCCTCTACCGCATCGCCCTCGAGGCGGCGCCGGACTTGAAACCCCTCACCGCGGCCGAGCGCCGCGATCTCTTAGCCAGCGCCCACGGCCTCGAACCCATCTTCCGCGCCTGACCGCGTGACGATCCAAATCTTCGGCATCAACAAGTCCCAGGCCACTCGCGCCGCCCAGCGCTTCTTCAAGGAGCGGGGCGTGGCCTTTCAAATGGTCGATCTCAGCCAGAAGCCCATGGCCCCGGCCGAGATCCGCCGCTTCATCGCCCGCTTCGGACTCTCTTCCCTGCTCGATACCGAATCGAAAGCCTACATCGACGCCGGCCTCAAGTACATGAAACTTTCCGAAGCGGACCTCCTCGCCCGCATCGAGAAAGACCCGAAGTTACTCCGCCTCCCGCTCGTCCGGTCAACGAAGTTACTCAGCATCGGCCACGCCGAAGACGTCTGGCAGGCGATGTTATCGGACTAAGTCACGGCGACGAGTCCACATACACATAAGTTCCATCGCTCGCCTTCGTTCCCGAAACCAGGGTAAATGGCAACTTATCTCCGCCCGCCGGGTTCGTAACAACCTCGAAATTGACCTGCGTCACCCCATTCACCATCCCTGGCGCCGACCCCATATAACTCACCTGCGCGGTCTCGATGCTCGACGTATTGAAACTCCACACCACCGAGCAGCAGAACCACATATTCGCCGACGTCGCCATCTGCCCGTCCGCCCCGATCTGCGCCGCGCTCCCCGTCCCTGTCGCCCACATCGCCACAATGCTTCCCACCGGCGCCGGATGCGCCGGCGAATTCACCGTCCCGTCCTGGTTGATCGCCGCCGCGCTCCCGTCCGCGTTCCGGAACACCTGCGGCGCCGTCGCGTCCGCATACGCCCGGAACTCCGGCATCGCCGGCCCGCTCATCGTCACGTCCACTCCCGCGACACCGCTTTGCAAAATCCCCGCCGGAACCACCGCGTTGATCTGCCCCGGCGAAACGTAAAGCAGCGGCGCGGCAATCCCGCCGATGGTCACCGTCACGCCCGCCAGCGTCTTCGGCAAGTAGCCCGCCGAATCAAACGACGCCCCCACCGGCCCGCTCACCGCGAAATGCGCCCCGTAAATCGAAATCAGTTCACCCGCCGAAATGCGTCCATCGAGCGCTCCGCCGGCCGCGTTCGTAATCCCAAACAGGTGCGGCGCCGAACCCTTCACATCCGCCCAGGTCGAAATAATCCCCGTCGCCCCCGCCAGGTGCAGCACGCCCGCCCCATCGAATGCGATCGCCTCGGCCAGCGAATTCGCCGCAAACCTCGCGCCATAACTCAGTGCCGTCGCGTCCGCGTTAAGCCCCACCAGGAACTCGCCGCCGCCTCCGCCCAGAAAACTCGTAGACGCCGTCGTCCCCGTCACCCAGGTGTTCCCTTGGCCATCGAGCGCAATCGCCGTGCCCCGGTCGTCCC
>JAKAJI010000291.1 GCA_021813825.1 Acidobacteriota bacterium
CTTCGCTCAAGACATTGCTCACAAGGACGGAGCCTAACGTCCCGCCCGAACTAATGTCCTGAGTGTTCCTCCCGTTGGCCGGTTTTCAGGTGACCATCAATGGCCGGATTTGGGTGACCGCCGAGGGGAAGCAAACGTTGAACGGACGTCTTATGCCGTAGCCTGCTTGGATCGCAGGTTCCAGCGTGCGATCAGCGTTGCGGGCCGATTCAGTTTTTTCTGACCGAGCTTTCCAAAACGGGCCTTCGCCCGGCTCTTCGTGAGCCGAAATTGGGTCTCGGTGAGCCCCATCTCAGCGCAGATCTGCTCCATCGTTTGCTCCTGCAGATAAAATCGGACCAGGATCTCCCGATCGCGATTGGGCATCTCCCTCAGCACACGGAGCATGAGTTTCGATCGTTCCTGTCGCCAGGCCTCCTCCTCAGGGTTCACTCCCTGGTCGGACACGGTGTTTATGACACCCTCTAGGTCGGCCTCGCCGTGCCGTTGGTGGACAGCCTTGTCGATGGAAGCGAAAACCTGACGTTGAGCAATCACGCGAACGAAGCCCATGAGCCGCGCCGGTTCTCGGAGCATGCCCTGATGGACGGCACTCAGAACGGTTTCAAAGATGTCGTGTACCTTGTCATCCAAATCTTGATACCCAAGTCGACGCGCGACGAAGTATCGGATTCCGCGGTTGATCACCTGATAGAGCTCCTCGGAAGCTGCCTCTTCGTGCGCCCGTATACGCGCCACTATGGTGGCCCAGTAGTCTGCAGAGTTGGAGGATTCAGTCCTGGAACTGGAGTCTAAAGATTCGATCGGAATCGGCGGCTGCGTTTGGGGGAGGTGGGGCGTTGCCATCATCAGTGATTGCTCCTTTTCACTCAAACCGGAGAACCAGTTCTACTTCTTCGCTTCTGGGAGCCCTGCGAAAGATCAGAACTTGTCTCGACCTGCATCCCATCCCCAACATTCACTCAGCCGCCCAACGAAACGACAACACGCACGATTCGCTCGAAAGTCGACGCTGCGTTGGCCCGATTTCCTGAACGCCGTCAGATTCGGACATTGAAACGGTCGCTATCTCCGATCTCGGAGACCGTTTGAAGGAGATGCTGCGTCTTAAGCGAGACGCGATCACGGGGAACTAACCGTACCCAGCCTGAGATGCCTACGAGACAAACGTACCACGGTATAGGGTTCTTGTCCAGTACTTCCAGTACAAATGGTCAAAAAATTCCCATTGACAAACAAGATTCATTTAGAAGTGTTATTTAGAATACTTTTCAGGTGACACTCATCCAGTCTACGCCCACCGGTAACCACGTTCAATCAGAGTTGGATAAGTTACCTTACATACACTAAGCGTGCTCGCATTCTGAAGCGGCTCCGCGTGTGCGCGGCCAAGACGCAGTCATCGTTGGGTAAATCGAAGTAAGCGAATCTGGATTGAGAGCCTTGGGTTTCGGACGCCCTTCGGACTTGATGAGTTCAAACTCGGCAACGGGCTCAACGGCGATGGGATCCTCCATCGGTTACCGACGTCCGATTCGGGCGCCCGTATCGCGTGGGCCTGAAAATTGTTGTCGATCATCGATCTCGTAAAAACGTAGAAGTTTGAACATCAGCTCGTGCGCGGCGTACTGCGGGATGCCGACCGACGCCGCACAATAGAAGGAAACGGGTTAATCCAACGGATGAATCGACCACAAATCCGACATTGGCAGAGTCGCGGTAGGGCCGATGACGCGACACGTGCAGGCGGAGGAGAACCTTGATCATTTACGCCCAGGTTTTCGTGGCGCTCCCGATACCTTCGTTGGCGACAGCCGTCGGCGAGGCGGCCTCGTTCGGCCGCTTGGTAACCTTGGTGAGCTTCTGGGTGGCGCTGGCGATGAACCGCATCTGATTTCGCTAATCTGATCTGGCCCACTTCGCTCATCTGATTTGGCCCACCTCCAAAACAGGAGCCGGGTATCCTGTTTCGGGCATTCTGGCCCCGAAACGGAGAACGGTCCTTGACAAGGAGGCAGACCAAAGTGGAGCTGTTCGAACAGATGAGACGAGAGTACGAGCACGGCGAGGGCACAGTCGCGGGAGTGGCGCGCAAGTTCGGCGTGCACCGCCGGATGGTGCGCCAGGCGCTGGCAAGCGCGATCCCGCCGGAGCGGAAGATCGCGGAACGGGAGAGTCCGCAACTGGAGCCGGCGAAGGCATTCATCGACGAGATCCTGGAGGCCGACCGCAAGGCGCCGCGGAAGCAGCGGCACACGGCGCACCGGATCTGGCAGCGCATCCGGCGCGAGCGGCCGGATTGTCGGATCGGCGAATCTACGGTGCGGCGCTACGTGCGCGCTCAGCGCCAGGCGACGGGCACCCTGGGGAAGGCCGAGGTGTTCATCGAGCAGTCCTACGACTGGGGCGTGGAGGCCCAGGTGGACTGGTACGAAGCGGTGGCCGACCTGGGCGCGGGCGGCCAGCTCTGGCAGGTGTTCAGCATGCGGAGCATGGCCTCGGGCGGAGCGTTTCACTGCGCGTATCCGCGGGCCACGCAGCAGGCGTTCTTGGAAGCGCACGAGAAGGCCTTCGCCTACTTCGGAGGCGTCTTCCGCCAGTTGCGGTACGACAACCTGGGAAGCGCGGTGAAGAAGATCCTGCACGGGCGGCAGCGCGAGGAAACACAGCGGTTCGTGGCGTTTCGCTCGCACTGGGGCTACGAGGCGGAGTTCTGCAATCCGGCACGCGGCAACGAGAAGGGCGGCGTGGAAGGAGAGCAGGGCTACTTCCGGCGGAACCATTGGACACCGGTGCCGCACGCGAAAGACCTGGCGAGCCTGAACGCTTACCTGCTGGTGTGCTGCCGCGAGGATGAGCAGCGCATGATCGGAGACCGCGCGCAGGCGGTGGGCGCGGGCATGGTGATCGAGCGCGACCACCTGCTGCCGCTCGCGGCCGAAGGCTTCCCGCTGAGCGAGGTGTGCTTCCCGAAAGTGGATGCCAAGGGCTGCGTGAAGGTGCGCACGAACTGGTATTCGACGCCGCTGCGGGCCGGCACCAAGGTGCGGGTGGAGGTGCTGCCGTCCTATGTCGAGGTGCGCCACGACGGCAAGTGCGTGGCCCGGCACGAGCGGTGCTACGACCACAGCCGGAAGGTGCTGGACCTGGAGCACTACTTGCCGGCGCTGGCAGCCAAGCCGGGCGCGCTGGCCGGCTCGACGGCGCTGGAACAGTGGCGGGCACAAGGGCGCTGGCCGGAGAGTTTCGATCGATTCTGGGCGGCGCTGATGCAGCGGCACGGCCGGCAGGAAGGCACGCGGGAGATGGTGGAGTTGCTCCTGCTGGGCCGCGAGCATGGCTACCGGAAGCTGGATGACGCGATCCGCGTGGCGCGCGAACTGGGCTGTTCGGACGGAGCTGCGGT
Source organism: Acidobacteriota bacterium (assembly GCA_021813825.1). Lineage (GTDB taxonomy): Bacteria > Acidobacteriota > Terriglobia > Bryobacterales > Bryobacteraceae > JAJYKC01. Next base: position 3,407 of record JAKAJI010000291.1, read on the forward strand.
GCAGCATCTGCTGCTGACGGCGACGACGCCGGCGACATTGCGTGGCGTGAAGCTGGCCGTTTCCGAGTTGGGCGGTCTGGCGCGCTACGAGCGGCCGCAGCCGGTGATGCTCGACTACGACCAACTGCTGCTGAGCCTTTCGAGCGAGGTGATCCAATGAGAGCCGCGGCGACGGGCATGGAGGACGAGGCCATTCGGGAGCAGTGCCGGCTGCTGCGGCTGCCGACGATCGGGGCGCAGTTCCGGCGCCTGGCCGAAGAGGCCGTACAGCAGAAGCAGACGCACGTGCGGTATCTGGAGGCGCTGCTGAACGCCGAGTTAGAGGATCGGGAGCAGCGGGCGATCGAGCGGCGGATGTGGGAGGCGCGGTTGCCGCGAGTGAAGACGCTGGACGAGTTCGATTTCTCGCAGGCTCCCAAGATCTCGGCCAACCTGGTGCGAGAGCTGGCGGAGGGCGGTTACGTCGAGCGCGCCGAACCCGTGATCCTGATCGGCGAAGCCGGGAGCGGCAAGACGCATCTGGCGACGGCGCTGTGCGTAGCGGCCTGCCGGCAGCGGCGGCGGGTGCGATTCACCACGGCGGCCGGGTTGGTGAACGAGATGGTGGAGGCGCGGCAGCAGGGGCAGCTCAGCAGGGCGACGGGGCGCTGGTCGCGGTATGAGTTGATCGCGATCGACGAGGTGGGCTACGTGCCGCTGGCCGAGGCGGGCGCGGAGATGCTGTTCCAGGTGATCTCGGAGCGGGCCGAGAAGGCGGCCGTGATTCTGACGACGAACTTACCGTTCTCGGAATGGACGCAGGTGTTTCCGAACCCGCGGCTGTGCAAGGCGCTGCTGGACCGGGTGACGGACTGGGCGCACATCATCGAGACCGGGACCGGGTCGTACCGGTTCCGGCGCACGATGGAAGGGAGGCAGAAGCGAAAGAGTTGAGCGAAGGGGGCTGGCGGCGGCTGCGGAATGTTCTGAGGGGCCCGGCCTCCGCTCCGCCCTAAACGCGCCGCCCTGCGGGCGTCGCAGGGCTACGCTCCGTCCGGGGCCCTCAGAACATGGGAAGAGGTGTCTAACGAGGAATCAATGAGATAGGGTGGGCCAAATCAGACGATCAAAGTGGGCCAGACCGAGTTGACAAAGCGAGCATCACGGCAAGCGGTCCTGCAATACCTCTGGCCACGGTCACATCTGATGCAGATCGTGACGATAGCGCGACACTCGGGAGAGCCACACACTTTGAGACGAAAAACGGGTCCCGTCTCCCAAATCACTCGGCGCACTGCGGCATTATGCCTGATTCGATGGTCGGACGGTTGCCCCCAACCGCGGGATGATTTCGCTGGTGCCGGAACGTGTCCGAGAAACTACGTTGTTAGGTGATCGCCTACAAAAATCGCCCTGCCCGTCGACTGACAGTTTGGCGCTCGGACGAAGATGGGTCGACGATCGCTGAGTTCTCTTGATCTACCGCGATCTAGCAGCCGTCAAGAGCAACCTTGCGAGATCGTCGGCAATCTTGGGAAGATCCGCTTCTCGCGCCGGTAACCGAAGTCGGGAACTGAGCCTGAGAACGTTGGATAGACTTTCTTCCAAGAATTCTAGGCAACGTGCCGGTCCAGACTCCTCGACGACGGACACGAGAAACCTTTCCGCTTCCCTAAGAAACTCCTGTTGGTCTTCGTCTTGGACGAATTGATATTCCCGGGCCATTCGGATCTGGATCTGGTTCGTGTCTGGATCGTACAGGATGAAGCCAACCAGCGTTGGTGGGTCATCTGGGCTATGCCATTCCAAGAGAGCAAGTTCTTGAGCCATGGAAGTATGGAAGCGCAGGTGACATTCGCTTCATCACCATTATGCCTATGTTCCCTCGGCCAACTCTGAGTCGCATCAGGACCGAGCTTGGAAACGCTGTTTGGCGTAGCGCGAGGGGTAGATAGGGCTCATTCAAGTGTGAACTCAATCACATGACCAACTGGCGTAGCTCACCCTGCCGGCTGATCAGGCTCTCGGCAAGTAGCTGAAGCTGCGGGCGTTGGCCCGTGTTGACCCAGCAGTCAGGAACTTCCGCAAAGGTGGCTCGGATCTCCTCAGGCCGTAAATCGGCTAACTTTCTAATCCATGGTCTGAGCCACGGTCCAAACGACAGTCCTTTGTTCAGACCTAACATACTCCATTCGTTTCGTGGCCGGAGGCTCAAACCCCCGGCAGGAAATTCCCAGCCTGACCCGCCAAACAACCCCGCGTGGTCGATCACGGTTGCCACCCATCCGCCACCCTCACGGTGGAACACAGCGTGCCGCATCACGCTTTGTCCGGCCCACGCGTCGAAGACGAGCGTGCCAAAAAGCTCGTAGAGGTTGGAGACACGGTGCGCTAACTGAATTGGAATGAAGTCGTAGATGGCCTTCTGATCCGGATTAACCGGGTAGGAAATCGCAGCACCAACCACATCGGCATCGTCTGTATCGGGATCTGGCCTCCGATCATCACGGAGCCGGAATTCGGAATAAACATCTCTCGGAATTTCAATTGGCTCAACGCTGGCGGATCGAATGTCGAGTAGACCGAGCAGGCGGCTTCCAAGCCACTCGTTTATGAGTCTCTGAGAGCCTGTCTCGGGATGTGAACGCTTGACAGCGTACCACCAGCCGTCGTTGGCAATAGCCCGTGCGGACCGCGAAGTATTGGTCAGCCAACGCGTAAACCGCACTACCCTCAGCGGCGGACGCTCATACTCGGGGCTAGCACGACGTGGGAGTGGCGACGTGAGGCTTTCCGTTTTCCTGACATGCATGACGTAAATCATAAGAGTGGTCTTAGCATCTGAATAGTCTCGCTTACCCAGCGGGAGTTTACTGAGACTACTCGATCAGTCCGGCGGCTGATTCAGCGAAGTTCTTTCATTCCAAGGCGATAGCCTGTCGCTCTCGGATCACTTTTTGTATTACCCCATATAGAACATTTCTATTGCAAAATGTTCCCAGCGCTGTTGACTTGGTATGCGATCGGTGTATGCTTGTATTACCCTATATGGCCTCCCTCGTCGCCAAAAAAAAAGGCAAGCAGCTCTACTACTACGTCGTCGAAAGCGCTCGCGTCCATGGCCA
>JAKAJI010000292.1 GCA_021813825.1 Acidobacteriota bacterium
CGTGTCCGGCGGCGAGGCCTGGTGTGAAGACATCGGCGGTGCGCCAGAGTGGCAGGTGCTGATGCCGCATGTAGAGCACGGCGACGAGCAGGGCGAGAAGAAAGCCGCCTTGATAGACGCCGGCCGACTGCAGCGTTTCGAGCGAGAAGATGCTTCGCGGATTGCGCCAGTAGTCCTCGAAATTGAAAAAGAACATGAACAGTTTGGCGCCACCGAGGCCGGCGAGGGCGCAGTAGACGGCGAGGTTGCCGACGGGTTCGGCGGGCAGGCCGAGGCGGCGGGCCAGGCGGATGGTGATGGCGAGGCCGGCGAGAAATCCGAGAGCGACGAGCAAGCCGTAGGTCGGCAAGGTGAACGAGCCGATGGTGAACAGTCTAGGGAACACGGTGGGACTCCGTTTGCGGGGCGCGGGTGCGCCAGACGTCCAACAGCAGAAGAAAAGCGCCGATGGTGATGCAACTGTCGGCGACGTTGAAGGCCGGGAAGTAGTGCGGCCCCCAGTGGACTTCAATGAAGTCGGTGACAGCGCCGTGGCGGATGCGGTCGAGCAGGTTGCCGAGCGCGCCGGCGAGAATCAGCGCGAAGGCCGAGCGCTGGAGCGCGGGCGCCTTCTGGTGCGACCACAGCAGCCAGACCAGGAATAGCGATGCGGCCGAGGAAAAGGCAATGAGCACTAGGTTGCGCCAGGCGCCGCTTGCGTCGGCGAAGAAACTGAAGGCGATGCCAGGGTTTTCGGCGTGCACGAGGTTGAACAGGCCCGGCACGACCTGCACGCTGCCGTAAGGAGGGATGTGCGCGCTGACGATGGCTTTCGTGGCGACATCGAGCGCGAGGGCCACGGCGACGAACAGGTAGATGAGAGACCTCACGAGGCGCTCGACAGGATCTCCTGCACGGCCTCGTGGCACGGCGTGCATAAGGTTGGGAAATCGGCGTGGGAGCCGACGTCGGGCAGATACTTCCAGCAGCGCTCGCACTTGGCGCCCGGAGCGCGTTCGATGGCGACTTGCAGATCGCCTTCGATGCCGTTTTCGAGCGAGACTTCGCTTACGATGAACAGCGCCGGCAGTTGGCCGAGGTAGGGATCGAGCAGGTTGTAGAGTTCATCGGGAGCGCGCAGCACGACACGCGCCTCCAGACCTCCGCCGATGAGCTTGTCCTGGCGGGCGGTTTCGAGGTTCTTCAGCACTTCGTTGCGGACGGCCATTAACTGCTCCCAGCTTTCCAGGCGGCCGACCTGTTCCTCGGTGATGCCTTCGGTGAGTTCGCCGGAGGCCGGGAATTGGGCCATGTGGACGCTTTCGGGGGCGTCCGGTGGTTTGGGGAAGAACTCCCAGACTTCCTCCGCGGTGAAAGCCAGGATCGGCGCAAGCAGGCGGACGAGCGCGTAGCCGAGGCGCCAGACGGCGGTCTGCGCGGCGCGGCGGGCGGGCGAGGCCGGAGCCGAGGTGTAGAGACGGTCCCGGATGATGTCGAAGTACACCGCGCTCAGGTCCGCCGCGACGAACTCATAAAGCGCGTGATAGATCTTGTGGAACGCGAGTTCTTCGTACCAGGCGGTGCACTGCGTGGCGAGCGTCTCCATGCGGTAGAGGATCCAGTGGTCGACCTCGTGAAGTTGATCGCCGGGCACGGCGTGTTTCGAAGGGTCGAAGCCGTGGAGGTTGCCGAGTACGTAGCGGAACGTGTTGCGCAGCTTGCGATAGGCTTCCGAGAGGCGCGTGAGCATGGTCGGCGACAAGCGCATGTCTTCGACGAAATCGACGCTGGCCACCCACAGGCGCAGCACGTCGGCGCCGTATTGGGAAACGATTTCTTCGGGCTCGATACCATTGCCGAGCGATTTCGACATGGCGCGGCCCTGTTCGTCGAGCGTCCAGCCGTGGGTGGTGCAGGCGCGGTATGGGGCGCTGCCGCGAAGGCCGACGCCAATCAAGAGCGAACTGTGGAACCAGCCGCGATACTGGTCGCCGCCTTCCAGGTACATGTCGGCGGGCCAGGGCAGAGCGTTGGCATCGTTGAGGACGGCGAGGTGGCTCGACCCGGAGTCGAACCAGACGTCGAGAATATCGGATTCCTTGCGGAACGAAGTTCCGCCGCAGTGCGGGCAGGCAACGGCCTCGCCCATCAGTTCGGCGGCGGTCTTTTCATACCAGACGTCGGCGGTGTTTTCGGCGAACAGTTGTACGACGCGGTCGAGAACGGCGCGTTCGGTGTACGGCTTCTGGCAGCCTTCGCAGTAGAAAGCGATGATGGGCACACCCCAGACGCGCTGGCGCGAGATGCACCAGTCCGGGCGCGCGGCAATCATGTTCGAAATGCGTTCCTCGCCCCAGGAGGGATGCCAGTGCACCTGCTTGATGGCATCGAGTGCGTGCTGGCGCAGGTCGTTCTTCTCCATGCCGATGAACCACTGGTCCGTGGCGCGGAAGATGGTGGCGTTGTGGCAGCGCCAGCAGTGCGGGTAGCTGTGCTCGAGCTCGGCCTGGGCGCAGAGGGCGCCGCGGGAACGTAGCAGTTCAATGACGAGCGGGTTCGCTTCCCACACCGTTTTTCCGATCAGTTCTTCCGGCAGGCGGCCGGCGGCGCCTTCGGCGTGGAAGAAGCGTCCTTCGGCGTCGACCGGGCAGTAGACCGGCAGGCCATACTGCACGCCGGAGTTGTAGTCCTCCTGGCCGTGGCCGGGCGCGGTGTGTACGGCGCCCGTGCCTTGTTCCAGAGTGACGTACTCGGCCAGCAGGCCGACGGAATCGCGTTCCAGGAAGGGATGGCGGAAGATGGCGCCTTCGAGTTTGCTGCCGTGCACGATGGCGAGCGTGCGCGGATTCTTCCAGCCGCAGGCCGAGGCGGTGGCTTCGAGCAGGCCCGCGGCGACGAGATACACTTCGCCGGCGACCTCGACCGCGGCGTATTCGAACTTGGGATGATACGCGATGGCGAGGTTGGCGGGGATCGTCCAGGGCGTGGTCGTCCAGATCAGGCCGTTGACCTTGTGACCGGCGAGCGCAGGGTCGATGTTTTCGGGCGGCGAGGTGAGCGCGAATTTCACCCAGATGGTCGGGCTCGTGTGGTTCTCGTATTCCACTTCGGCTTCAGCGAGCGCGGTGCGGTCATGCAGGCACCAGTTCACCGGTTTTAGGCCCTTGTAGACGTAGCCGCGGTCGAGAAAATCGACGAAGGCGCCCGCGATGACGCTTTCGTAGGAGGCGCTCATGGTGAGATAGGGGTCGGACCAGGAGCCGAAGACGCCGAGGCGAACGAAAGATTTGCGCTGGATGCCGACCCACTTTTCGGCGTACTTGCGGCAGACGCGGCGGATCTGCGCGTGCGTCATCTGGTGTTTTTTCGCGCCGAGTTCCTGGTCGACCTTCAGTTCGATCGGCAGGCCGTGGCAATCCCAGCCGGGGATGTAGGGCGCGTCGAAGCCGGCCATGGTCTTCGACTTCACGATGAAGTCCTTCAAGACCTTGTTCAGTGCGGTGCCGAGATGGATGTCGCCGTTGGCGTAGGGCGGGCCGTCGTGGAGCACGTAGAGCGGCCTTCCGCTGCGCGAGGCGCGGATGCGGCCGTAGAGGTCCCCGGCGTTCCAGCGTTCGAGCCGTTTGGGCTCGGTTTGCGGCAAGTTGGCCTTCATGGAGAAGGCGGTTTGAGGTAGGTTGACCGTTTTCTTCAGGTCGACGGGCGTCGATGACATTGGTTAACTTACATGGTAACGAAGGCGTGCGGGGGATTCCGCGATCACAGGTGTTCGATCTGTTCGATCAGTTGGGCCATTCGGGCGGCGCCACCGGGTTGGCCGCCGTAGCGGAAGTCGTTATAAGCGGCGGCGACCTGGCGGGTGAGGTCGGCGAGGGCGGGGTCGCGGACGGAGGACGAGAATTCCAGCGGCGTCAGCCAGGCGGGGCGTTCGATGCCACGGCGGTGCAGGATGCGGAGCATGCGCTGGTACAGAAGCGCGGCGTCGGAGGGAAGGGCCGCACCGGAGAGAGCGCGGCGGAGGCGAAGGTGATCGCGCCAGCGCCGGTACAGGTCCGGGCCGAAGCCTCCGAGCAGGCCGAGGGCGATGAAGGCTGCGAGCAGGGAGAGACCGTCGCGGCGGACGAAGCGCGCGAGTCCGGCCGCCTCGGCTGACGTCCAGCCGGCGATGCGGTCCGGCCAGTTCATCGAGAAGTGGCGGGAGGCGTCCTGCATGCGCGTGGCGAGCAGGACCTGGTGGTCAAGCGAATAGTCGAGCACCCATTCCTGCCAGAAGACGTCGGCGGCGTCGAGATAGAGCGAGAGGCGGTCGAGAAACGCGTTGGAGGCCGGGGCAGGCGCGCTGGGGGTCGGATCGAACGTCGTCCAGCCGAGGCCGGGAAGGTAGGCTTCGACCCAACTGTGGGCGTCGGAGGCGCGGATCAGTTGCTGGTGGTCGATGGGGTTGTAGATGCCGCCCTGGAAGCCGGTAATGACACGCGAGGGAATGCCGAGGGTGCGGAGCATCACGGCCATGGTGGAGGCGAAATACTCGCAGTGGCCGCGTTTCCGGTCGAACAGAAAGTAGGCGATCGGGTCGCGGGGTTGTTGGGCGGGTAAGTCGAGCGTGTAGGCGTAGTGTTCGGGCAGGTAGCGTTCGATGGCGCGGGCGCGGGCGAGGTCGGAGGTGAGGCCTTGGGTGATGTTGCGGGCAAGCAGAACCACGCGCGCGTCGAGCGGAGGAAGTTGGAGGTAGATGTACCGCGCCGGTTCGTTCCACTCAGCAGGCTCGGAATCGGGGGAGCCGTCGGTGGAAGAAAGAAAGCTGCGCGCCTGGTAGACGATGCTGCCAGGGTGCTCGAACCGGCGGCGGAAGGCGCCAGGCGCGGTGCGCTCGACGACGGGAGCATCGAGCCAGAGGAACTCGGGGCGGCCGGCGAAGAACAACGTTTCGCCGGCGACGTCGTTGAGGTGAACGATGTAGGTGATGCGCGGCGTGTCGCTGCGTTGGCGGTCGCCGTTGGCGAGCACAAACAGCCCGCGGCGAATGGGAGTGACAAGCGTGTAGAGGCCGAGACCGAGCGGGTTGTACCAGCGCTTGCCATCGAAGGCGGCGAGCGCGGCGCCGCGCCATTTCAGGCCCGGCGGGAGCGGCCGGCCGTCTTCGGCGCGCACGTGCATGACCGGCGTGGATTGGCGCTCGATTTCGCCGATCGCACCCAGGTCCACTTCGCTCGTGAAGCCGGTCAGCCGGTAGTGGTCCGGCGAGAAGCGGCGCATGGCGGCGCGGGCGGTTCGCGGCAGCAGGAAGAAAAGGCCGGTGGCAAGAACGAGAATGCCGACCGAAAGGACGAACGAAAAGGCGGCGAGCCGGCCGGTCGGAAACCGCACGGGCAAGGCTCCGGCCGGGACGCAGCGCGAGGAACGGCGAATCTCGTCGCTTAAGAAAACCGCGATCGAAGCGAGCAGAAACAACCCAAGATAAAACAGGAACGCCGAGTTCTCCGAGTAAAGACTGGCGGCAAGCAGTTCGATCCAGGCGATGATCTTGACGTAGAAGTAATCGCGGTCGGTGGAGGCGGTCAGGATCTTCACGATGGCGAGAAAGAAGATCAGGTGGACGGTGGATTGAAGGAACGAACGCGAGAGGTAGAAGTAATCCGCGGCGTAGAAGGCGAGGTAAACGAGGGTTGCGGCACTAACGGCTCGGGAGGGAATGCGGAGGCGCAGGAGTCCGGAGACCATGAGCGCGCGCACGGCAAGGGCGGCGCCGGTGGCCGCCACCGGGAGGCGGGCGAAATAGCCCGAGCCCACCAGGGCCAGGTACCCGCTGGCGAGCATGCACAGAAGCGCATACTCGAAGAAACGTTCTACCGGGAGTCCGCCGCGTGGGGAGATGCGCATCGGCGCCCTTCTACAGTTCCAGTTTGCCGCCGTACATCATGTCCTTCAGGCGGAAACTCTTGCGCATACCGAGCGAGCGCCACTGGGCGTCAAAGGTGACCTCTTTGTCGGAGGCTTCGATGGGCTGGGTGCGCGGGAACAGGAAGAGAACTTCCGAGCGCGCCTCGGGCGGGTTGACGCGAACCTCCTCGGGCAGAATCGGCGGACGGCCCTTTGGCGTGAGCGTGGTGGTGGCGAGCAGTTCGTCTCGCATGCGGTCCTGCGGCGACTCTTCGCCCGGCGCGGGCTTTTTCCGCCCGGAGGGCAGCGCGAGCCCCACGACGGCGATGACGTAATCCTTCTCCGGGCGGTCAAGCGTGTAGCCCGCATCGCCGGGCGCGGGAGGAGCGGTGCCGAACTTCAGGCGCAGCAGGGCTTCCTTCACAGGCAGCGCGCTTTCCCAGCGGATGATGACGCGGATGGTGGGCATGGTGGCGGCGACGGAGTCGATGGGACCGGCCGCAGCGGTGTCGGGTGAGTGGCCCGGTCCGCTTGGCATGCCGTTGTTGATCGGTGAGGGCGCCGTGTAGCCAATCGAAGTGCCGCTGTCGCTGTCGGGGGAGCCGCCGGTGCTGTGCGAGTGCGGCGCCTCGAACGTGGCGAGA
>JAKAJI010000293.1 GCA_021813825.1 Acidobacteriota bacterium
CCGCACCACCATCGCACGCAGCGTAATCTCATCGCGCCGCGTGGCCACCGTCACCCAATCGCCATCCGCAATCCCGAGCGCGGCGGCAAGCTGCGGATGAATCTCCACCTTCGGCTCCGGGTAAATCGCCACCAGCCCGCCAATGCGCCGCGTCTGTGTGCCCGACAAGTACTGGCTCACCACGCGTCCGGTGGTCAAGTAAATCGGATACGAAGCATCCGTCGGGTCACCGCTCTCGCGAGGAACCGTCACCTGAAACCGGCACTTGCCATCGGGAAACAGCGACACGCCGTTCTCCACCATGCGAGGCGTACCCGGATGGTCTTCCGACGGACACGGCCAACACACGCCATACTCGCGGTCGATGCGCTCATACGTGATGCCGTAGTAATCGGCAATCCCGCCGCGCGACGCCTCGCGCAGCTCATCGAATATCTCCCGCGTCGACTGGTACGGAAAATACTGCCCTTTCCCCAGCCGCCGCGCCAGATCGCAGAGAATCTCGGAGTCGCCCCGCGCGTTCGCCGGCGGATCCACCGCCTTGCGGATGTGAATGACACGCCCCTCCGTGTTGCACGTCACGCCCTCTTCTTCTTCCTGCAGGCTGCCCGGCAAAACGACGTCGGCATGCTGCGCCGTCTCGGATAGAAAGAATTCGATGATCCCGAAAAATTCCAGCTTGTTCAACGCCTCGCGTGTGAACTCGGCCTGCGGCAGCGATACCAGCGGATTGAAGCACAAACTCAACAGCCCCTTAATTTCACCCGCATGAATCGCGTTCATGATCTCCTGGGCGGTGTAACCGGCGCCGGGCAACTCGTCCGGCTCGATCCCCCACACCTTCGCCACATGCTCCCGCGCCGCCGGATCGTGGATGGACCGCGCGCCCGGCAACTGGTCGCACTTCTGCCCGTGCTCGCGCCCGCCCTGCCCGTTTCCCTGTCCCGTGATCATCGCCGCGCCATTGCCCGGGCGTCCGATGTGACCCGTCGCCAGAACGATATTGAGCAGCCCGAGAACATTTTCAACGCCTTTCGATTGGTGCTCAATGCCCTTGGCGTGAAGGGCAACCGAGTTCGGACCTTTAGCGAACCACCGCGCCGCCGTCTCGATCGACTCCGGCGGTACACCCGTGTGCTCAGCCGCCGTCCGTGGGTCCCACGCGCGGACGCTCTCGGCCACCTCGTCGAATCCTGTCGTGTGGGCGGCGATGAACTCGCGGTCCTCCAACCCCTCACGCAGAATCACGTGCAGCATGCTCAGGAAAAGGATGAGGTCCGTCCCCGGCCGCACCGGCAAATACAGGTCCGCGTTCCGGCAGATCGGCGTCATCCGCGGATCCGACACAATCAGCCGCGCCCCACGGTCCCGCGCCCGCCAGATATAGTCCGTCGTAATCGGCGCGCACTCCCCGATGTTCGCCCCCGCCACGAAAATCACGTCCGCTTCCGCGATGTCGCTCCACGGAATGGGACTGCGGTCGAAATCGAAGACAAGTTTATAGGCCACCCCGGCGCTCACCATGCACAGCCGGCCGTTGTAGTCGACGTGCCGCGTCCCCAGCGCCAGCCGCGCAAACTTCCCCACCAGATACGCCTTCTCGGTGATCAGCGATGCCCCGCCAAACACCGCCACCGAATCCTTCCCATATTTCGCCTGAATCTCCCGCAGCCTCCGCGCCGTCTCATCGAGCGCCTCATCCCAGGAAGCGCGCCGGAACCCGTGTTCGCCCCGCATCAGCGGCTCGAGCAACCGGTCCGGATGGTTCGATTGCAAATACCGCTTCACCCCCTTCGGGCAAAGCATCCCGCGGTTGAACGGAAACTCTTCCCACGGCTCGAACCCGATCACCGTGTTGTCCCGCACCTTGAGCTGAATGCCGCACTGTTGCCCGCAGAAGCAGCAGTGTGTCTGCACCAGCCGCTCGGCCGGCTGTTCGGATTCGCTTCGCCACCCTCCCGCCGGAACGCTATTCAGGTGCGGCCCGAATTCGCGTTCCAGTTCGGGCAGCGGCGCGCTGGGCTTAGCCACGGCTGTACTCCTCCTTCCGCCGAAGCTGCGCGCTCGCAATCGACTTGCGCTTGCACGCCGGACACAGCGTCTGCCAATACGCGATGCCTTCCTTCATGCGGTAATCGAACCCCAACTCCGGCAGAACGCGTGTCGTCAAATCCTCAATCTGCATCCGCGAAGCGAACCGCGTGCCGCACCGCCCGCAGATCGTACCCGCGTCCGCGTCGCCCGCCTGCTGGTATAGCTTGATGCCCATCTGCGCCGGCCGCTGGAAGATGTGGAAGAACTTCCCGAACGGCAGATACAGCAGCCCGCCAATCACCGTGATCGCGTGCAGAATCGCAAGAAAGCTGTACGACGCTCCGCCCAGCCACGCCTGCGACACCGTCAGCGCCAGCCCCGTCACCGAAATCGCAAACAGAATCAGAATCGGCGCGAAATCCATCGCGAATGACTGCACGGCCTGCGCGCCCTGGTCCCGCAGCCGCCGCCACAGCGATAGCGCGATGCCCGCCAGCACCAGGATCGCCGCGATATCCAGCCCGTGAAACAGCAGCGTCGAAGTCAGCGTCCGGATCGGGAAACGGCCCGCCGGAAAACCGAACAGGTACGTCACGTACACCATCTGGTTGTCCGGCGCGCTGCGAAAACTGATCCACCCAAACACCAGCGGAAACGTGATCGCCACCGCCAGCAGACAGCCCCAGAAAAGGAACTGATGCATCGCCCATCGCATCCGCGAGCGGTTGAAGAGGAACCGCTGCGCCAGAATATGCGTGACCAAAGTCTTCGCCACCGTCCCCGGACCGCGCAACACGCCGTTGCGCCAAAACAACTCCCATCCCCGGTCCCAATAAACCCGCGTCGGAGGCTTCTCAATCCAGACGTTGTAGTGATACACCACGCCCCACGTCGCAAAGATCACCGCGAAGGTGTAGATCACCAGCGCCGGGTCGAAGTTCTCCAGGTTCCGCGACCCCACCACAATCGCCGCAACCAGCAGCCCGGTCCAGATCGTCGCCCAAGCGCCCGCACGCACGCGTTCATAACCAGACGTGCGCGGGAGAGCGGCCTCCCTCGACACGAAGAGCCGCGCATTCACGAACCACAGAACCAGCGCCGTCGCCGCCAGCAGCGCGAACCCCGGCCAGATCACGCCCAACCGGTCCTTGAACACGCCGAGCAGCAGCGGCGGAAAGAAACCGCCGAGTCCGCCCATCGCGCCCACCAGCCCCGTCACCGTCCCCGTCTCGGCAGGGAAGTACTCGGGAACCAGTTTGAACACCGCGCCGTTGCCCAACCCAAGCAGCGCCGAGCAGCCCAGCGCGCCCGCCGTGAACGGGATCATCGACGGCCATGCCAGCAGCAGCGCGAACGGCACAATCGTCAGGAACACCGCCGAAAGCAGCCGCGCCCCGCCGATCCGGTCCGACAACCAACCGCCCACCGGCCGCAGCAGCGTCGCCAGCACGACAAACCCCGCCGTCCGGAACCCCGCGTCCGTCGCACTCAGACGAAACTCCTGCGCCAGCAGGCTCGGCAGATAGATCGAAAAAGCGACGAACCCGCCGAAGGTCAGAAAATAGAAGGCCGCGAGCGCCCAGGCGAGCGGCGAGCGGCCCAGCAATGCGAGCATCGCACCCAACGTCTTGGGAGGGGGCAGACGGGGCGCATCGCGCGCGCTGAGATAAAACGTTGCGGCCCAAACGGCGAGTAGAACGCCGGTGGCCAGGTACACATTCTTCCAACCGATGACCGCGGCCAATACCGGTCCGCCGAATACCGCCGCCGATTGCCCGATGTTGCCGAGCCCATACACGCCGAGCGCCGTGCCCTGCTGCTCGCGCTCAAACCACGGTGAAACAAAACCAACCCCAACGGCGAACGAGGATCCCGCCATCCCCAGGAAGAACGCAGCAACCAGAAGCCCGGCATAACTATGCGTGAAGGGGACCCACGCGCACGCGACGGCCGAAAACAGCATTAACGCCGGAAAAACCGCGCGTCCGTGGAAACGGTCCGTCAACAGTCCCATCGGCACGCGCGCCAGCGCGCCCAGCAGCACGGGAACCGCAATCAGAAACGCGGCTTCGCTCGCATTGAGCTGATACAGCGCCCGGAACCGCGGCGCAAACGCGCTCACCAGGCCCCACGCGGCGAAACACAAAGCGAAAGACAGCGTGCCCAGAGCAAGCTGGCGCCGTCGCATTAGCGATTGCTCCTCCCTCCGGCGCCACTCTGCGCAGCCATGGCGCCCGGCTCATCCGCTAAGAAAGCATATCGTATTGCGATACGGTTCGGAGCCATCCCGGATTTCCTCTCTGATTCGAGCCTAAGCCAGGACGTTCCCCGGGCGCAGTAACCAAAGTCACCGCCCGGAACAGAGCTACTCGTCTACCGATTCGCGCAGGTCGAGGTCCGTGTACTTCTGGCAACACCAGCACGGCCCCGGCGTATACGTCCGGATGTAGCACGTATTGCACCAGTACGTGATCATCAGCCGCTTGCCGTCCTTGTGCACGAACATCGCCCGTTCGTGAATCGGGTCGATCTCGAAATGCCCCGGCGACGTGAAGTGGCCGAGCGCTTCAAAATCCATATTGGCCAGCCGCTTGTCGTTCAGCACGCCCATCGTGTCCGGATCGCCGTGCAGGTAGATCAGCTTGCCGTCCGTTGCCATCAGCGCCGGCTTGCCGTCCGGCGATTTCGTGAGAATGCCGCGAACCGAAATGGACTTCGCCGCTCCGGCGGTGGAAGCCGCGTGAACCGCGGCGGGCGCCAGCATCAGCATCCATCGCAACGCGTCACGACGCTTCATTCTTTTATTTTACCGTCCGCTGCGTGCGAATTTGACTCCTCTTGCGTCCCCACGCGCAAACCGCCTATAGTTTCCTCTGCAAGGAATCGCTTATTTGATGAAACCTGCCTCGCTCCTCCTGCTTCTCGCCTTGCCCGCCCTGGCGCCGGCCCGCGTACGCGTAACCGCGGCCACCACGATATTCATCGACTCGCGCGAACCGGCCCCCTTGCAAAAGGCCGCCTCGGATCTCGCCGCCGATTTCCAGCGCGTCTTTGGCCGCCGCGCCAACATCGTCCACACCCAGGGAAAAACCGGCGAGTCCACCGTCTGGATCGCCTGCAACGAACCGCTCCCTGCGCCCGTCACCAAACCCTCAGGCTGGGAAAATCTCCGCATCCAAACCATCGACAATGCAAACACGCACGAAGTCGTCCTCACCGGTTCCGACATGCGCGGCGCCATCTACGCCGTCTATCAGTTCTCCCAACAATTCCTCGGCGTCGATCCTCTCTATTACTGGACCGACCACGCCCCCGCCCGCCGCGCCGAAGTCGTCCTCCCCGAAAACTACGCCCACACCGAAGGCCCCGCGTTCCACTATCGCGGCTGGTTCCTCAACGACGAAGATCTCTTCACCGGCTGGACGCCGGGCGTGCAGCAAGGCACCGGCATCGCGCTCAGCACCTGGGACCACATCTTCGAAGCCATCCTCCGCCTGAAAGGCAACATGGTCGTCCCCGGCACCTGGATCTTCCCCTACGAGCCACAAATCCGTGCCGCCGGCGAACGCGGCCTCGTCGTCACCCAGCACCACGTCAACACCCTCGGTCTCGACACCTACCGCTGGCCGCCCACACGCCCCATGTCATTTCTTTCCGATCCCAAATCGCTCGAAGACGCCTGGACCCGCGCCGCCAGCCAGTATCCCAAGGGCCTCGAAGTCCTCTGGAGCGTCGGCTTCCGCGGCCAGAACGACTATCCTTTCTGGCTCAACGACTCCAACGCTCCCACCACCGATGAAGGCCGCGCCCGCATCATCCGCTCCGCCATCGACGCCCAGATCGCCATCGTCCGCAAACAGGACCCCAACCCGCAAATCTTCCTGAACGCCTGGCGCGAAGCGGCCACCTTCATTCACGAAGGCTTCTTAAAGGTCCCCGACGGCGTCTCGCTCATCTGGCCCGACAACGGCCACGGACTCCTCGAAGACCACGGCGCCATCGCCGCCGGCCAGGGCGAGTACTACCACACCGCCATGTTCGATTACCTGTCGAACCACTACAGCGAAATGGTCCCGCTCGAACGCATCCAGCGCGAACTCGGCCGCGCCGTCAACGCCGGCGCAACCCGCTGGCTCCTCATCAACACCGCCAACGTCCGCCCCGTCGTCATGACCACCCGCGCCGTCATGGAACTCGCCTGGAACCCCAAGCCCTGGACCGGCGCCCAGCCCCACGGTGACACCGAATACCTCGAGCGCTGGTGCAGCGAAGAGTTCGGCCCACGCGCCGCTCCGGCCCTCGAAGCCTACTACAACGCCTATTTCGCCGCCCCCGCCCAATACGGCCACGCCGAAGACGCCCGCGCCGCCGACAACTTCTACTTAACCGTCGCCCGCCGCCTCCTCCTCGCGCTCCTCGAAGAAAACACCAACGCCATCAAAGGTCTCGCCGGCCGC
>JAKAJI010000016.1 GCA_021813825.1 Acidobacteriota bacterium
CTCGAAAGCGGCGCCGGCGCGGTGGCCTGTTCCTCAGGCATGATGGCCATGGAACTGGCGCTGCAGGCTGCGCTGATGGACCGCCCGAAGGCCATTCTGGCCGCCAACGCCCTCTACGGCGCGACGCTCAGCTTGCTGACCAAGGTGCTCGAGCCAATGGGCGTCGAGACGGATTTCGTCGACATCTGCGATTTCAACGCGGTCCAGGCGAAGTTGGCTTCCCGCCGCTACGCCTGCGTGACGATGGAAACCATCTCAAACCCGCTGCTGCGCGTGGGCGAGATCGACCGGATCGCCGTGGCCGCGCGCGAGCAGGGCGCGCTGCTGGTGGTAGACAACACGTTTGCCACGCCCATGCTGGCGCGTCCGCTCGAGTTGGGCGCGACATACTCGGTGCACAGCGTGACGAAGTTCCTGGCCGGCCACGGCGACGTCCTCGGCGGCGCGGTGATCTCCGATGCGGACGGACTGCCCGGGCTCACGGCGCTGAGCCGGATCACCGGCCCCGTTCTCGGCCCGTTCGAGAGCTACCTCACCATGCGCGGCATCAAAACGTTCCCCCTCCGGATGGAGCGCCAGTGCGCCAATGCCTGCCGCGTCGCGGCCTGGCTCCAAGCCCATCCAAGAATCGAGAAAGTTCACTACTGCGGCGACCCGGCCCACCCCGACGCCGGCACGATCCGCAGGCTGCTGCCCGAAGGATTGCGCGGCGCGCTGGTGAGTTTCTCCATCGCCGGGGCCGGCCGCGAGGAAGTGTTCCGATTCATGGACCGTCTGAAGCTGGTTGTGCGCGGCACGTCGTTGGGCGACGTGCACACGCTGGTTCTTTACCCGGCGATCGCCTCGCATCGCGACCTCGCGCCGAAACAACGCGCCCGGCTTGGCATCGGCGATGGCCTGGTGCGGCTTTGCCTGGGCATCGAGGCGGTTGACGATATCATCGCCGACCTTGACCAAGCCCTGTCGGAATGAGTAGCGCTCCCGCCGGGAGCCTCAGTTTTTCGAGCCTCAACCGGGCTTGTAAGCTGGTACCGATTCGCCGGGCCGGAACGGCGGCATCCCCGCCCTCCGCCCGAGTTCCTCCAGGTCCGCCTTGGAAAAACCGCTTCCCGCCAACGCAACAGTAAGACTGGAGTCGACCAGGAACAGTGACGGTACAGAACTGATGCCGTACTTGTTGCTGACCTCGTAACCGCTCGCGGCTGTGTCGAGCAAGGTCAAAATCGAAACGCCGAACCGCTCGTGGAAGGCGCGCGTGGCCTTGGCATCGTCCTGAGAAATCGCCACCACCCGCAGGCTGCTCGATGCCGCGATCCGCTCCAGAAACGGCAGCGTAAACTGGCAAACCGGGCACGTCACTTTGAAGAAGACAAGCGCCACCGGCGAATGCTGGGCCAACTCGGCGAGCGAGTAGCTCTTTCCGTCCAGCGCCTCCAGGCGAAACAAGGGCGCCGCGGATCCCACACCAGCCATTCTCGTCACGGTTCGGGCTGCTCCTTGTTCCCCTGGACGAACTCGAGAATGTCGAAGCGCCGGATCTCCCGCTCCGGGTAGAAGCTGTTCACCGCGTCCTGTTCGTCCTGAAACACCTCGAAAACCGTCGAAAGCTTCGTCAAAACGAGCAGTTCGACGTTGCGTCGGTTCAGGCCGATCAGTTTGAGCGCTCCTCCAGCCCGGCGCAGTGTAGTGAAACAAATGACGAGCGCGCCGAGGCCGGTACTGTCGATGAAGTCCACACCCGCCAGGTTGATCACGATCTGCTTGCGCCCGAGGCCGATCTGCTCATCGATGGCTTCCCGCAGAACGTTGGCAGACCCTCCGGCGACCAGGCGGCCGCTAAGTTCGAGTACGAGTATGCCGTCCGAATCGTGAGATTGGACCGTGAGACCGGCGCCCATGGGTATAGTGTAACGGCTTCGCCTCGTTCGAAGAAACGGCAGCGGATCCAGCGCGCGTATTTCGGCAGGCGCCGATGCCCGTATAATCAATGTATGGGGAACAGCAGCCGCTCTTTCGCCATTGCCTCGGCAGTCGTGCTGGGCTGCGCTCTGCTCGGCGGGTTGCTTGGGCCGGAGACGACAGCCGTCGCGGCCTCTGGCTCGGCCGATGACGTCAAAGCAAACCTGGAAGCTTTCTCGCGCGTCTATGGCGCCGTCGAGTCGAATTTCTCCGACACGCTAAGTCCGGATAAAGCCATCTACAAGGGCGCGATCCCGGGTATGCTCCGCACCCTGGACCCGCACTCGACGTTCTTTGATCCCAAGGACTTTCAATCGCTGCGCGAGGACCAGCGCGGCCATTACTACGGCGTCGGCATGCAGGTCGGCCCCCGAGACGGGAAAACCATCGTCATCGCCCCATTTGGCGGTGGACCGGCCTACCGCGCCGGCTTGCGCCCGGGCGACGTGATCCTGGAAGTCAACGACAAGCGGACCGATAACCTGAGCACGTCCGAAATCGCCGACCTGCTCAAAGGGCCGAAGGGCACCAAGGTCACCATTTCGGTCGGCCGCGATGGCGTCGACAAACCCCTCAGTTTCACCGTGATTCGGGACGAGATCAAGCGCAACAGCGTCGAAGAAGCTTTCTGGCTGAAACCCGGTATCGCCTACATGGCCATCAACTCGTTCAACGAAACAACCAGCCAGGAAATGAACCAGCAGTTTGAAAAGCTGGGCGAGGAAAACATCAAGGGACTCATCCTCGACCTCCGCGGCAATCCCGGCGGCCTGTTGAACGAGGGCGTGGCCGTAGCCGGACATTTTCTGCGCCGGAACGAACTCGTCGTCTCGCACCGCGGCCGCAACTCCCCCGAAAAACCCTATTTCGCCAAAGGAAGCCAGTACGGGGAAAGCTATCCCATCGTCGTCATGGTCAACAGCTACACCGCCTCGGCCGCCGAGATCGTCAGCGGCGCCCTGCAGGATCATGACCGCGGGTGGATCGTCGGGGAAATCACCTTCGGCAAAGGACTCGTTCAGACGGTGTATCCGCTAAACTACGGCACCGGTCTCGCCTTGACCACGGCGCATTACTACACGCCCAGCGGTCGCTTAATTCAGCGCGACTACTCGAACATCTCGTTCCTCGATTATTTCTACGGCAAGCACGTCGAGCCCTCTCATCCGACCGACGTGAAGATGACCGATAGCGGCCGGACGGTGTACGGCGGAGGCGGCATCACCCCGGATGAGAAGATCCCGACACCGAAGTTGAGCAAGTTCCAGACGGATCTGCTTTTCCGCAAGTACGCCTTCTTTAATTTCTCCGCGAGTTATTTCGGCGGCCGCTCGGCGAAACTGCCCGCCGGTTGGTCACCCGACAACGACGTACTGAACCAGTTCCACGATTTTCTGCTGAAACAGAAGATCGACTTCACCGAGGCCGACTGGACTGAGAACGTACAGTGGATCAAGGATCAGTTGAAGCGCGAGATGTACATCACGGCTTTCAGTTATGAGGCCTCCCAGAAGGTGGCGGCGGAGACCGATCCGATGGTGATCCAGGCGTCCGAAGCGATGCCGCAGGCCAAGGCCCTGCTCGAGCGCTCGAAGAAACTGATGGTGCAGCGTCTGAACGGCGCCGCGGGAGAGCAGTGAACCCAGCCGGAGAATGACGGAGGAACAGAAGGCGCCACAGATTACGGTATTGGACGCCGGCGGCCAGTACTGTCATCTCATCGCGCGGAAGATTCGCGAACTCGGCGTATCGGCCGAAGTGCGCGCAAGCGATACCCCGGCCGGCGAATTGCAAGGACGGCGGGGAATTGTCATCTCCGGCGGCCCGGCCAGCGTATACGAAGCCGGCAGCCCGCGCATCGACCCGCAGATTCTTCACCTCCCCGGCACCGCCGTCCTCGGCATCTGCTACGGGCTGCAGATCATGGCGCACGAGTTGGGCGGCGAAGTCATCCGCGGGGAGAAGGGTGAGTACGGGATGGCCGTGCTCCGGGCCACAGGTTCTCATCCACTGCTTTCCGGGTTGAACGGCGAAA
The DNA here is from genome assembly GCA_021813825.1 of Acidobacteriota bacterium. Taxonomy (GTDB): domain Bacteria; phylum Acidobacteriota; class Terriglobia; order Bryobacterales; family Bryobacteraceae; genus JAJYKC01. The sequence continues at coordinate 3,995 of JAKAJI010000016.1, forward strand.
CCCGCGTGTGGATGAGTCATCGCGACCGCGTCGAGGCGCCACCGCCGGATTTCGTCTCGATCGCCGCCACAACGGAGTGCCCCGTCGCGGCCATGGCCCACACCACGCTGCCGCTGTTCGGCCTGCAGTTCCATCCCGAGGTCGTTCACACCGAGCACGGCAAGGAGATTTACTCGAACTTCCTTTTCCGGATCTGCGGGTGCGAACGGGACTGGGATCCACGGGGCCGCGTCCTGCAGATCGAAGCCGATATCCGCCGCATCGCCGGTGACCGGAACGTCTTCTTCTTCGTGAGCGGCGGCGTGGATTCGACAGTCGCCTTCACCCTGTGTTTGCGCGCGCTCGGCCCGGAGCGCGTCTACGGCGTGTACGTCGACACCGGCCTGATGCGTGCGGGCGAAACAGAATTCGTCGAAAATGTCTTCGCCAGACTCGGCGCGACGCAGTTTCACGTCGAAGACGCCAGCGCCCGCTTCCTGGGCGCGCTCGAAGGCGTAGTCGAACCGGAAGAAAAACGAAAACGCATCGGCGAAGAGTTTGTCAACGTGCAGGAGCGGATCCTCGGCAGCGGTGATTTTCTCAGCGGGCGGTGGATTCTCGGTCAGGGAACGATCTATCCCGACACGATTGAAAGCGGCGGCACGGCAAAGGCCGATGTCATTAAAACTCACCACAACCGCGTCGCAGGCATCCAGGCCCTCATTGAGGCGGGCCGCATCGTAGAGCCTCTGTCCTCGTTCTACAAAGACGAGGTCCGCGAGGCCGGCGACGAGTTGGGAATCCCGCGCGAATTTCTCGACCGCCACCCGTTCCCGGGGCCTGGTCTGGCGATTCGTTGCCTATGCTCGGAAAGCGAAGCACCGGTTGAGCGGGTCAAGGACGGCTGGATTCTTCCGGTGCGCTCCGTTGGCGTGCAGGGAGACTCGAGAAGCTACCGCCAGGTGCTCCTGCTCGACAGCGCGCCGGACGATCCGGGTCTGCACGAGCGCGCCACGACGCTGGTGAACCGGGAAGTGCGCGTGAATCGCGTGATCGTCCGCGGCGGCGGCGCCGCGCCGGAAACCCTGCGCCGGACGTGCGGAACGGTTACCAAAGACCGCCTCGAGCGGCTTCGGGCCGCCGACGCCACGGTTCGCCAACTCGCTGCCAAACACGGCTTCGACGGCGGCATCTGGCAGTTTCCGGTCATCCTGATTCCCATCGGCGCGGCAGACCGGCCGGACTCGATCGTTCTTCGCCCCGTTCACTCGGTCGACGGCATGACCGCCGAATCCGTCCCGATCCCCGCGCCCCTGATGACGGCGTTCTGCCAGCGCCTGCTTGCGCTGCCGGGCATCGCCGCGGTGTTTCACGACCTCACCCACAAACCTCCCGGCACCATCGAGTGGGAGTAAGCGCGCCCCGCGCTACGCCCTCAGATCCGGTGGAAGCTGCGCAGAATTTCCCGCGTCGTATAACGTAGCGCGATCGGCCGCCCGTGCGGGCAACTCATCGGACAACTGGTGGCCGCCAGTTGACGCAACAGCCAGTCGATTTTCGCCGCATCGAGCCGCGTGTTGATCTTGATCGCCGCGCGGCAGGCGATGGAAGCCGCCATGCCGCGGCGCAGATCGTCCGCTGAGGCCTGCCGCAACTCCTGCTCGGATACGTCCAGAATTTCAGACACCAGCGACTCGGCGTCCGCGGGGCTGACACCCGCCGGGACTGCCTTGATCGCCAACGTGCGGTTGCCGAACGGCTCGCATTCAAAACCGGAACGCTCCATCTCCGCGGCAATCCGGGCAAATTCGATCTGCTGCGATGGTGTCAGGCGCACCACCAGCGGCATCAGCAGCCTCTGGCTCTCGGCTCTGCCCTCGGCCTGCTGTTCCAGCACCTGCTCGAAGAGAATGCGCTCGTGCGCCACGTGCTGATCGATGATCCACAGGCCGTCGCGGCCGGCGGCGATGATGAAGCTGTCGTGAAGCTGGCCAAGCGGATGAAGGTCGGACAGCGAGGCGAGCGATGCGTCAGCCAATGGCAACCCGTCGGGCAGCAGGCTGTGCGAGTCGGGAGCGCGGTGAAGGACGGGCTTGGGATCGAGGTCCGGCCTCGCAACGGGAGGATCGAACTCCAAACGTCGTGGCGGCGCTTGCGGCGGCCGGAGGTCGAAGCCAGCCGCGGGCTTCCCCGGCGCGCTGTCCGGTCCCGCCGGCGTCTCCGGCGCGGCGAAGGCGCCAGCCTCGATTCGTTGGCTGAACTCCGAGTAGGGCAGCCCTTCTCCCGGCTGTGGCGGCCTCGGCGGCATCGGCATGGCGGCCGCCGGCTTGGCGGCGATCAACGCCTCCCGCACGGTGTCGCGAACAAAATCGTGCACAAACGAGCCGTGACGGAACCGCACCTCCGTTTTCGCTGGATGGACGTTCACGTCGACTTCCTCAAAATCGCAGTCGATAAACAACAGCGCCACGGGAAAGCACGCCGGCGGCATCAGGTTATAGTAGGCCGCCGAAAGGGCGTGAAGTAGCAGGCGGTCACGGATCAGGCGGCCGTTGACGAACAGATAGATCGAGTTTCTGTTGAGCTTTTGGACGCTTGGCGCCGACACGAAACCCCGCAGGCGGAATGACAGCGGTTTGTCCTCGTCCGAAGCGGCTTCGAGCCCTCGTTCCGCCGGTTCCAACTCGATCAGGTCTTCAAGCATCCGGCTCCCGAAGACCTGGTAAACGCGTTCCCGCAGCGTTTCGACCGGAGGCAGATCGAGCAGCGTCGAGCGGCCGTGATTCAACAGGAACGCCTTTTCCGGACGCGCGAGGCCGTAGTGAGTTACAAGCGAGGCAACGTGGGCTAACTCGGTCTGCTCGGAACGGAGAAACTTCTTCCGGGCCGGAACATTGAAAAAAAGGTCCGCAACTTCGATCGATGTGCCGCGCGGCGCCGGCACATCCTCGCACCGGAGCAGGCGTCCGCCCGCGATCTCCACCCGCGTCCCGGTAGAGTCGCCGTCCGCGCGCGTCTCTAGCCTAAGCCGGGACACCGACGCGATGGACGGCAGCGCCTCGCCGCGAAAGCCGAGCGTGGCAATGGCTAGCAGATCCTTCGCGTCGCTGAGCTTGCTGGTGGCGTGACGTTCGAAGGCCAGCAGCGCGTCGTCGCGGAGCATTCCGCAGCCGTCGTCGGCGATGCGGATGAGCCGCCGGCCCCCGGCTTCCACGTCGATGCGGACGGTCATCGCGCCCGCGTCCATCGAATTCTCCAGCAGTTCCTTCACGACGGAGGCCGGCCGTTCGACCACCTCCCCAGCCGCGATCTTGTTGGCGATCTGGTCGCTCAGAATGCGAATCTTACCCATGTTCTTGTGGATCGGAGGCGCCCGCTTATTTCGACCGCATCGCCTCCGCCGGACTGACCATCGAGGCCTGCCGGGCCGGTTGCAGGGCGAACGCCACCGCTGTCCCCAGGCTGATGCCGAAGGCGGCAACCACGTCGAGCCAACTCGTCACCGCTGGCCATCCCGTGGCCCTTTCGACCGCGCCGCACAGCGCCTTCCCCAGCACAAGTCCGGCCAGCCCGCCGATCACCGCAACAAACATCGCTTCCCGGAGAAACTGTCGGGCGATGTCGATCTGCCGGGCGCCAAAGGCGCGTCGGACGCCGATCTCCGTGGCACGCTCAAGAATCGCCGTGAACATCATGTTCATGATGCCCAATCCACCCAACAAAAGCGAGAGGACCGACAGCCCCAGGGTAACCAGGAGAAACGGTATCCGCCGCCGGCGCTGCTGCTCGATCAATCCGCCGGGCGCCGCCATGTGGATTTCCTCTATGCCGGGGCGCGAGTGGCTCAGAATCGCATGGACGGCCGCCGCCGCAACACCAGGATCGCTCCCCGGCCCGACACGCACGGCAATCCCGTCGATTTGGTCGATCGCCGGCGCCAGATCCATCCGCCGCTCGAATGACTTCAACGGCATGAAAATCAGCCGGCCGCGATCGGCGAGCTGAAAGCCACTCAATTCGTCCGGCAATCGCGGCTGGGTCTTCAGCACGCCAATGACACGGAGCCAAACGCCGTCAACCTTGATGTACTTTCCCACCGCGGATTCAAAACCGAGCAAACTGAGCTTGGCCATCTCGCCGAGCACGCATACCGGGGCTGCTTCCCGGTCGTCTTCCGGATCGAAGAAGCGCCCTTCGGCAAGCCGCATATCGAAGATCCTGGCGAAGGCGGGCGAGACGCCGGCCAGCAGCGGCATTTCGCCGGACGGTTTCGGCAGCATGTCCATCGGAACGAGAATGCGCGCCGGAGCGAGCGCAGCGATTCCCGGCAGTTGCTCGCCGATCGCACGCAAATCGCCCAGCGTAAATCGCTCCGGCGAATTCGACTCGATGAGAATGTTATCCGGTCCGAGAGCCTCCGCCAGGCGCGCCGCGCTTCCCGATCCGCCTGCCGCCAGCAGGACCATGATCGCCCCCATGCCGAAAGCCAGACCGAAAATCGTGAAGACGCTTCGCAGCTTCCGCCCGAGCAGGGCCGAGAGTCCAATCGATATGTCCTGCCAGTAGCCGGCGATCCTCGTCAAGGCAAAAACCTCCGTCGTGGCGGCGTCGTGAGCGCAACCTCTTCGCCCGCCCGGAGATTCCCCGTCACGACCGTCCAGGCGTTATCGCCTTCGAGCGGCGTCACGGGTTGTTGAATGAAACCGCCCGAGCGCCGGACCCAGACGAAAGACGAACCGCCCGCGCTGAACACACTCGCGCGCGGCACCGACAGCGCATGGGAATAAGTGCCTGTGAACACCACCACACGGCCCAGCGTACCGGGCCGGGGTAGCCGCCTCCAGGGAGAATCCGGCGCTGGAACTTGGGCGAAAGCGGACGGCGCCCGCGAAGCGAACGTCCGTCCGGACGCCACTTCCGCCACCTGCTCGGAGGAGATCCCGGCGGAGGCGAAAACGTCAAACATGTCGAGACTGATGATGACCTCATGGCGCCCGGGCAAGCCGGGCGATTGTGGATCGGTGGCGGCTCTTGTCACATGGGTGAGTTCACCCTTCAAAGCACGATCCGGCCACGCGTCCAGCCACACCTTGGCCGTCTGCCCGATCTGCAGGCGCGTATCGTCGTTGTCATTGGCCAAGGCGCTCAATTCCAGCCGCGAGGGATCGCGGATCTCCGCCACCGCCGCCCCGGCGTTCAACTCATCCCCGGCGTGCACCGAGGCCGCGACGGCGTCATGCGTCAGCGAATCGCCCACGCCGCGCGCCAGCGCGACCCATCCGGCATGGGGCGCAATCACCCTGAGCCCTGCCAAACCCCGCCGGTCCTGCTCCAACTCCCTTTGACTCTCGGCCGCCCGGCTGCGGAGAAGCACCAGTTCCGCAACGTCGCGGCCACGACGGGTCTGGTTGCCCGATTCGAGCTCGTCGAGGCGCTCGCGGGCATCGTCGAGGGCCCGGGTATTTCGCAGGGCTTCGGCCGGTGGCAAAAGCTCGTTCCGCTTGACGTCCAATTCCGCAAGCCGTACCGCAAACCGTGCGTGCTGCAGCCGGGCCCGGTCCTCACTCTCATCGAGCGCCAGCTCCGCTCGAGCCTTCGAGATCTGCGCCGCGAGTCTCTCCGTCTCGATCTGCCGCTCCTCGATTCCGACCTGCGCCTCGGAGGCGTCAAATTCGGCAATCAAGTCGCCAGCGGCCGCGAAGGACCCCGCCGGCGCGAGCCTCGCGATCCGAAGCCGGCCGCTCGTCCCCGGTACACGAAGCACGTCGGTGCGCAGCGCCCGCAGTTCTCCCTGCGCGCTCCATTCGAGCGATACCGTCCCCTGCCGGACCACCCCCACCGGAACCCGTTCCCGCGCGGACGGCAAGAAACGCCATGCCGCCCAGCCAACCCAAAGAGCGGCGAGAAGGAGCCCAGCTTCGAGCGCGCGGAAAAACCACCGGGCGCTCATCGGCGATGCACCTTGTCCGAGGGATTCTCAATCGCCACAAGATCGCCTTCACGCAAGCCTTGAACAACCGCCATCTCCACGTCGTTTCGCAGCCCCGGCACAATCGTGTGCGGCTCAAACTCGTGGCCTCGTTGCAGGAAAACTACCGGCTCTCCATCGGAAGAAAATACCGCGCGGGCCGGGATGAGCAACTGGTGGGGAATCGTTCGCACCGCAATCGCGACCGATGCCAGCATGCCCGGGCGCAGCCGCGCGTCGGCCCCCTCGATCGATACCCTCACCGCAAACCGGTGATCTGGACCGGCAAACGCGCTCACGCTTTTTACGCGGCCGGCAAACGTGGCGTCCGCCAGTGCGTCCAGGCGAACCGTGGCGGTCTGGTTCACGCTCACCTGGGCACGGTCGACATCCTCAAGTTCCAGCAGCACGGAGGTACCCAGTTTTCGGTCGATTTGGAGCATCGGCATCCCGGGGAAGACCGCGTCGCCCGGTTGGAAGACAGCGCCGCTCCCCCCGGCGGTGCGCTCCGGATTCGGCAGCACGCGAACCACGCCGTCGACGGGGGCGCGCAGGGTCGGCGAAGTCCCGCGCTCCAGCCCTTGATCTTCAAACTCGGCGACCACGTCGCCCTTGTGCACGCTCTGGTCCGGCGCGGCAATCGCGGCGAGGATCGGTCGTGCCCCTTCCGGCGCAATCATCAGCACCGGCTGCGTATCTTCCACAACCCCTCGCGCGTCGACTGATATGACAAGGTTCGCTTGCCTGGCTTTCGCCACCGGAACACTTACATTAGCCAGGTCGGAACCGTAATGGTAGGCGGCCAACAAACCACCCAGTCCCGCGAGCACGAAGCCGCCTCTGAGCGCCCATCGGCCGCGGCTCATTGTCCCGGGATGGAGCCTTGCTGCGACTTCCATCATCTACCTCTTCATCTCGAATGGCCGATCGAGCGCGACGACGTCACCTTTCTTCAAACCGCTCGAAATCGCCGCCTCGATCTCATTCGTGCGCGCAATCTCTACGGTGCGCCGCACCCACCCATCCGCGGTCCTCACAAACACGAACGGCTTCCCCGGAACCTCGCGAAACACCGCTCCCCTCGGAATGACCGTCGCACTGGCTGCCGCCGGCGCCAGTTGCACGTCGCAGCTCACCGAAAGATCCGGCACCACGCGGTCATCCGTACTGTCTAGATTGAGCCAGACGGGCGCTTCTCTCACACCGGCATTGGCTGAAATTCCGCCGACAGTCTCCACCGTCGCCGGCAACGTCAACGAGGCGTACGCGTCAAACCGCACCGCGGCTTTGGCGCCGGGCTGGATTCGGCTGAGGTCCGCCTCATTGACCACGGCTTCAATCCGCGTGGCTCTCGAGCCCGTGACCCGCAGGAACGGCTGGCCTGCCGGAATCTGGTCGCCGGGACGGATCGGCCGCCGCTCCCCGCTGTTGGCCACGCTGCCCAGGATCACCACGCCGGATGCCGGAGCCGTCACAACGGTGGTTCCTCCACCTTCCTCGGCGCGCTTCAACTCCAGCTTCGCCGCCTCCAGATCCAGTTCCGCCGCGCGCAGGTCGGCTTCTTCGGCCGCCCCGCGCAGCGGCGCTTCCGCTTGCAGCTGCTGATAACGCGCCTGCGCCTCGTCGAACTCGATCCGTGTGCGCTCGGCATCCACAGCCGACAACACCGGAATGGCGCGCATGTCCGCACGCGCCTTGTCCAAGGCCGCTTCCGCCGACGCCAGTTGCTCCTTACGCGCCCGCGAGGCGGCGTCGAGATCCGCCTTCACCGTCCGCAAGGCGGCCTCCCGCTCAGTCACCGCGGCACGGTAGGCGTCGATCCGCACCGGTGAAATGCGCCGCTCAAAACGGGCGACAATTTGTCCCGCGGCGACCTCGGTTCCTGCCGGAACGACGTCCTGAACAACCACGGTCTCGGCTGCCTCCGGCGGCGCCGCGCTGCGCCCGGCCGCTGCCGCTGGCTCCGCTGCCATGACCGGAATCGGCGTGCCCTCGGGCGCGCGTAACGTAACCGAATTCGGCGACACGGTCACACCCGCAAGACGAAGCGTAGAGTCGACCACCCCGGGCCGCGCCTCCGCAACGCGAACGTCAGACAGAGGCGGCGGGGGCGGCAACTGTGCTCTTTGCCGCCAGGTGAAAATCGCTGCCACCACCGCAAGAAAACATAAACCCGCCATCGCTGCCACGGACCGATAGGGCCGGCGGCCCTTCTTCCCGTTCCGTGGAGCGTCGGCCGTTACGGAAAAATCCGCCTCGGCTTCGCGAATGGTTCTTTCGCGGGGCACCACGCTTCAGCGTACACTGTCGCAGCCGCCGGATCGCTCCTCAGCCGCTCATCGAGGCAAGAAACTCCGCATTGCTGCGCGTCTTGCTCAGCTTGTCCAGCAGCAGCTCAATCGATTCCACCGGCGAAAGCGGACTCAGCACCTTTCGCAATACCCACACGCGGTTCAGTTCCTCGCGCGGCAGCAGCAGTTCGTCCTTGCGCGTGCCGCTGCGGTTGATGTCGATCGCCGGAAACACCCGCTTGTCCACCAGCTTGCGGTCCAGGTGAATTTCCATGTTACCCGTGCCCTTGAATTCCTCAAAGATCACGTCATCCATGCGGCTTCCGGTGTCGACCAGCGCCGTGGCGACGATCGTTAACGATCCGCCTTCTTCGATGTTCCGCGCCGCGCCGAAGAACCGCTTCGGCCGCTGCAAAGCGTTTGAGTCCACGCCGCCCGAAAGCACCTTGCCCGACGGCGGCACCACGGTATTGTAAGCTCGCGCCAGACGCGTGATCGAGTCGAGAAGAATCACCACGTCGCGCTTATGTTCCACCAGCCGCTTCGCCTTCTCGATCACCATCTCGGCCACCTGCACGTGGCGCGATGCCGGCTCGTCGAATGTCGAGCTGATCACCTCGCCGCGCACCGAGCGCTGCATGTCGGTGACTTCCTCGGGCCGCTCGTCGATCAGAAGAACGATCAGCGTCACTTCCGGGTGATTCGTCGTTACCGAGTTCGCGATGCTCTGCAACAGCATCGTCTTGCCGGTGCGCGGCGGCGCCACGATCAATCCGCGCTGTCCCTTTCCGATCGGCGTGAGCATGTCCATCACGCGGCCGGAATAGTTATCCTTCACCGTCTCGAGCTTCAGCCGCTTGTCGGGATAAAGCGGCGTCAGGTTGTCGAAGAAGATCTTGTTACGGGCTTCCTCGGGCGGCTCGAAGTTGATCGCGTCCACTTTGATCAGGGCAAAATACCGCTCGCCTTCCTTCGGCGGCCGGATCTGCCCGGAAATCGTATCGCCCGTGCGCAGGTCGAAACGGCGGATTTGTGACGGCGAAACGTAGACGTCGTCGGGGCCCGGAAGATAGTTGTACTCCGGCGCACGCAGAAAACCGAACCCGTCCGGCAGGCACTCGAGCACGCCCTCGGAGAAAATGAGCCCGCTCTTCTCGGCCTGGGTCTGCAGGATCTTGAAGATCAACTCCTGTTTGCGCAGGCCCGCCGTACCCTGAACGCCCAGATCCTTCGCAATCTGGTTCAGCTTCTGGATACTCATATCCTTCAGCTCAACCAGATCCAGCGTCACGCCATTCTTCTGGTTCTGGCCCGCGCGCTTGCGCGCCGCCGCCCCGGCATCGAGCGGCTTGCCGTCCGGGCCCTTCAACTCGCCGGCCTTGCTCTCCGCCGGTTTCCCTTCGGCAGCCTTAGCCTCGCTTGCCTTCGCCTCGGCCGGTTTCCCGTCAACGGACTTGCTCGGGGCCGTCTCCGCCTTTGGCTGACTCTCCGCCACCGGGGCAGCGTCCGCCTTGCTCCCAGCCGCCTCCACCGGTTTGTCTTCCGGGCCGGGCGTCACTGGCTGTTCCTGATTGTCGAAATCGCTTGCCAAATTTCCCTCACTCCCTGGCCGGTTACGGCCGAGAACGGCAAGACCTCGCCATCCGGAGTTTGCGCCCGGATAGCCGCCATGCCGTGGTATCTTTCCTGCTGTGTTTTCAGTTTGTCTGTCTTCGAGGCGATCACTACATATCGCCTGCCATGGACCTCAAGCCAACGCTTCAGTTCGAGATCCTTTTCCATCCAACCTCGACGCGCATCGAGCACGAGGCAGGAAAGCCGGAGTGACTGCCGATGCATCAGGTAATGCTCGATCAACTCCCGCCATCCACTTCGGATGCCCGCCGGTACACGCGCGTAACCATAACCGGGAAGATCCACAAATTGAACCTCCCCGCCGATCCGAAAAAAATTCACCACCTGCGTCCGGCCCGGCTGTGCGCTGGTAAACGCCAAACCAGGCCTGCCCACAAGGCAATTCAATAAAGTCGACTTCCCGGCGTTGCTCCGGCCCAGGAACGCGACCTCGGGAAGCCCTTCCGCCGGAAACTGCCCAGGCATCGCCGCACTCGCGATAAACTCAGCGTCCACCGCCGTTGGCCGCAACCCAGACTGCATCCCGATTCCCGATTCACTAGTGCGTAATCTTTTCTTCGCCCGGATGCGGCATCTCCACCGGAGGTGTCGCAGCGAGCGGTTGGCTGGTGATCTCCCGCTCCAACGCGATCCGGAGAACTTCGTCCATCGACGAAACAAACCGCAGTTTCATCTCCTTTCGGATGTTTTCCGGAACATCCGGGAGGTCCTTTTCATTATCCCTGGGAAGAATCACTTCAAAGATGCCCTGCCGGTGCGCCGCGAGCAGCTTCTCTTTCAGCCCGCCTATGGCCAGCACACGGCCCCGCACCGTAATCTCCCCGGTCATGGCAATGTCGGCCCGAACCGGTACGCCCGACAGTGCGCTCGCAATGCTGGTCGCAATCGTGATCCCCGCCGACGGCCCGTCCTTCGGTATCGCGCCCTCCGGAACGTGCAAGTGAATGTCGACGTTCCGATAAAAATCGCGCGCCAGGCCCAGCAGTTGCGCCCGCGAGCGGATATAACTCATCGCCGCCTGCGCCGACTCCTGCATAACGTCGCCCAGTTTGCCGGTCGTCTGCAGTTTTCCGCGGCCTTCCATCACCGCGGCTTCGGTCGTCAAAATCGAACCGCCCACTTCCGTCCACGCCAGGCCGGTCGTGGCGCCCACTTCGTTCTTCTTTTCCAGTTCCAGATCGCGGAACTTCGCCGGCCCCAGCAACTCGCTCAACGACTCCGCGGCAATCGAACGTTTCTCCGGCTTCGCCTTCGGGCTCTCGCTTTCGCGGTCTACCACCGCGCGCGTCACTTTCCGGCAGACGTTGCCGATCTCCCGTTCCAGGTTCCGCACGCCGGCCTCGCGCGTGTACCCGTGAATCAGACCCTCGAGCGCGCTGTCGGAGAACTCCACTTCCGCGCCCGTCAGCCCGGTCTGCTCCATCTGCTTCGGCACCAGGAACCGCTTGGCGATCTCGAGCTTCTCCAGTTCCGTATAGCCCGACAGACGGATCACTTCCATGCGATCCTGCAGAGCCGGCGGAATGGTGTGCATCACATTCGCGGTCGCCACGAAGAACACCTGGCTCAGGTCGTACTCGACATCGAGATAGTGATCCATGAACATGTAGTTCTGTTCCGGATCGAGCACTTCGAGCAGCGCCGCCGACGGATCGCCGCGGAAGTCCATCGACATTTTGTCGACCTCATCCAGCATCATCACCGGATTCTTTGTCCCGGCCTTTTTCATCATCTGGATGATCTGGCCCGGCAGCGCGCCAATGTAGGTGCGCCGGTGCCCGCGAATCTCGGCCTCATCCCGCACACCGCCCAACGACAACCGCACAAACTTGCGTCCCGTCGCCTTCGCGATCGACATCCCCAGCGACGTCTTGCCCACGCCGGGAGGCCCAACGAAGCAGAGAATCGAACCCTTGGGGTTCTTCACCTTTCGCCGCACCGCCAGAAACTCGAGAATCCGCTCTTTGATCTTCTCCAGCCCGTAGTGATCGGCTTCGAGAACCTGCCGGGCAAACTTCAAGTCGCGGATTTCCTTCGTGCGCTTCTTCCACGGCACAGCCAGCAACCAGTCGAGATAGTTCCGCGAAACCGTGGATTCGGCCGACATCGGCGGCATGCTCTCCAGGCGCTTCAGCTCGGCGATCGCCTTCTCGTGGGCTTCCTTCGTCATGCCCGCCGTATCGATCCGCTTCTTCAGCTCGTCGATCTCGCTCTTTTCGCCGCGCCCCAGTTCCTTCTGGATCGCCTTGATCTTCTCGTTGAGGTAGTATTCCTTCTGCGCCTTCTCCATCTGGCGCTTCACGCGCCCCTGGATGGTCCGGTCCACATTCAGCTTCTCGATTTCGATATCGAGCAGTTCGGCCACCCGCGTCAGCCGGTCCACCGGATCGAAGATTTCCAGCAACTCCTGCTTCTCTTCGATCGTCAACTGCAGATTCGCGCCTACGGTGTCGGCCAGTTTCCCGGCATCGTCCACCCGCACCGCCGCAATCATCGTCTCGTAATTCAGGTTCTGGCTCAGCTTCACGTACTGCTCGAAAAGCTGCGTCACCCGGCTGGTCAACGCCTCCAGTTGAGCCCCGGCCTCGACTTTGTACGAGAACGTCTTTACTACCGCCCGGAAAAAGCCCTCGTCCTCGGTCACCGAGACAACCTTGGCCCGCTCGACCCCCTCCACAAGAACCTTGATGTTGCCGTCCGGCAGTTTCAGGCTCTGCACAATGTTGGCAACCGTGCCAACGCTATAAATCTCTTCGGGACGCGGATCGTCCACCGACGCATAGTGCTGCGTCGCCAGGAAGATCTTCTTCTCCCCCGCCAGCGCCTCCTCGAGCGCGCGCACGCTCGGCTCCCGCCCCACCACGAACGGGGTCATCATGTACGGGAAGATGACCACGTCCCGGATCGGCATCATGGGTAGCCGTTTCGTATCGGTCTTGTCTTTCGAGGTGAGCATGAGAAAAATCGTTAGGATCCGGCGTCAACGCCGGCCGCTGAGCGGTGGGCCATCCAGGCGGGTAAAACCGAAAAGACCTTCAGCCGGCCTTTTCAAGAAGCGCCATGTTGATCTTCTGCGACATCACCATCTCCTTGGTGACCAGGAACTCCCGAACCTTCTTCACCGAGGGCATGTAGTACATCAGATCCAGCATCAGATCTTCCAGGATCATCCGCAGTCCTCGGGCTCCCACCTTGCGCTCCATGGCGAGCGTGGCGATGGCCTCCAGGGCGTCGTCGCTAAACTTCAGTCTAACATTTTCAAATTCGAATAGCTTCTGGTACTGCCGGATGATCGCATTCTTCGGCTTGGTCAGAATCTGAATCAGCGCCTCCTTGCTCAGATCCTCCAGCACCGCCGTCACCGGCATTCGTCCAATGAACTCCGGAATGAAGCCGAACTTGATCAGATCCACCGGCTGGATCTGATCGAGCAGACTCGTATCCCGCCGGTTGATTCCGCTCCGTCGCAGCCCTTCTGCCGCGGAGGAGTCCTCGGAACTCACAAAGCCCATCGTGCGCGACCCCACGCGCCTCGATATGACCTTCTCCAGCCCGACAAAAGCCCCACCCAAAATGAACAGGATGTTCGTCGTGTCTACCGGCGTGAATTCCTGGTGCGGGTGCTTCCGCCCGCCTTGTGGCGGCACATTGGCCACGGTGCCCTCGAGGATTTTCAACAGCGCCTGCTGCACACCCTCGCCGGACACATCGCGCGTGATCGACGGATTCTCGTCCTTGCGGCCGATCTTGTCGATCTCGTCAATGTAGATGATCCCCTGCTGGCATCGCTGCACATCCCAATCCGAGTTCTGCAGCAGCCGCAGGATGATGTTCTCCACATCTTCGCCCACGTAGCCCGCTTCGGTCAGCGTGGTCGCATCCACAATCGCAAACGGTACGTCCAGAATCCGCGCCAGCGTCTGCGCCAAAAGCGTCTTCCCGGTCCCCGTCGGCCCGATCAATAAAATGTTGGACTTCGACAGTTCCACATCCGCCCCGCGCTGCTTGTTCATCTGCACGCGCTTGTAGTGGTTGTAGACAGCCACGGCGAGCTTCTTCTTCGTGGCCTCCTGCCCGATCACGTATTGATCCAGGTACTCTTTTAATTCCAACGGCTTAGGCAGCTTGTGCGCAGTGCCATAAGGTTGTTCTTGCCGGTCATCTTCCAGGATGGAATTGCATACGGCGATGCACTCATCACAGATGTAGGCTCGCGGAAAATCACTGGGGGAGGAGATCAACTTTCCAACCGCATCCTGCGTCTTATGACAAAAGGAGCAGCGGAGCGAGTCGTCGGATCCTGCACGTTTCACAAGGTATCTCCTGGTGCTGAGGGCCTACCAGCCATCGCAGACCATGCCGTGGCGCATTTGACTACCCTTAGTATATCAACGAAACGGGATTTTAACCCCGAAAGTTTGCCCTAGAGGATTTCTATGACCGCGGCCCGTCCGCGCCGCCTCAACTACACGGCTTCTTTCCGGGCTTGTTCGAACAGCAGATTCAGTGTCTTCTCCGTCCGAATGTGGCCGGCAATCCGCCGCAGCGTCCCATCCTTTTCGAGCTTCTTCCGCACCGCCGCCACCGGCTCCCGCTCCTGCCGCGCGATCCTCTGTACCTCCCGGTCCAGTTCGTCGTTCGTCGCATAGATCGCCTCCTTCTCGGCGATCTTGTCCAGCAACAGCGACGCCCGCACGTCCTTCTCCGCCTGCTCCTTCTGGCTCGCCTTGGCCTTCGCCCAGTCGATTTTCATCTTCGGATCCAGCAACCCCCGCGCCGCCAGACCCCGGAGTTGATTCTCGACGTTCATCTCCACTTGCCGGTCCACGTACGCTTCCGGCACCGCGAAAGAGTGCGCGGCCACCAGCGTGTCGATCAGGCTATGCTTGGCCGCCTCCTGCGCCCGCCGCTCCCGCTCGCCGAAGATCCCCTTCCGCACCGTCTCCTTCAACTCCTCCAGGCTCTGGAAATCGCCCAGATCCTTGGCGAAATCGTCGTTCAGCTCCGGCAGTTCCTTGCGGCGGATCGCCTTCAACCGTATCGCGAACCGCACTGTCCGCCCCGCCAGCTTCGGCTGCCCGTAGTCATCCGGATACTTGATCTCGAACTCTTTCACTTCTTCCGGCGACATGCCGCGCAGCGCCTCGCTGAACTCGGGCAGGGTGTCCGGATCACCCACGTGCAGCGTCAGGTCGTCCTGCTCCACTGCCTCGGCGGCGCCTTCCAGGCTCTGCAAATGCACCAGCGCATAATCGCCATCGGCGGCCGGCCGCGGCTCCAGATTCACATACTCCGCCTTCTGCTCGCGCAGTTCCTCCAGCCGCTTCGCCACGTCCTCTTCCGTCACCTGCGGCTCTTCGTACTTCACCGTCAGTCCACGGTACTCGCCCAACTCGATGACCGGCGCGACTTCAAACTCCGCCTTGAAGCTCAGCGGCTCTCCGTCATGGAAGTGAATGTCCTTCACATTCGGCGTGCCGACAACTTCCAGGTGCTCATCGTGAAACCGCTTTTGCAGCGCCTTCGGAATCAACCCCTCGAGAACGTCCTGCCGAACCTCGGAAGCGAACTTCGAACGGATCAGCGCCGCCGGCGCCTTGCCCGGGCGGAATCCCGGCAAACGCACCTTCTTCTGCAACTCACCCACCACGCGTTCCGTCTCCCGCGCGATCTCCTCGACCGGAATCGTAAATTCGAGCTCGTGCTTACAACCTTCGATTTGCATTGTCCTCTGTTATCATCCCGCAGTCCGCGGGCTCGTTGTGCGCGGTCCTCATGAGACGGCAACGCGGCGAGAACCGTCTCCGGCCCCGCCGCCTATCCGCAAATCCACTGAAAGGCCCGGCGCGCTTATGTCCCCTCGGACCAACCCGCCAGGTACGCTTCCTGCTCCGCCGTCAGCACGTCGATCGCGACGCCCATCGAATCCAGCTTCATCTTCGCCACCTGGCGGTCGATGTGCTCCGGAACCGCATGAACCGTCTTCTCGAGCGTTGCGTGGTTGGCGATCATGTACTCCGCCGTCAGCGCCTGATTCGCGAAGCTCATGTCCATCACCGACGCCGGATGCCCTTCCGCCGCCGCCAGGTTGATCAGCCGGCCTTCACCCAGCACATAGATGCGCCGGCCGTCCTTCATCGTGAACTCTTCGACGAACCCGCGCACCTCGCGCCGCGACACGGCCATCTTTTCGAGCGCCTCCAGGTCGATCTCGACATTGAAGTGGCCGCTGTTGGATAGAATCGCGCCGCTCTTCAGCCGGTCGAAGTGCTCGGCCGAAATGACGCTCTTGTTCCCGGTCACCGTGACGAATACGTCCCCGCACACCGCCGCGTCCCGCATCGGCATCACCCGGAATCCGTCCATCACCGCTTCAATCGCCTTCGTCGGATCGATCTCAGTCACGACAACATTGGCGCCCATGCCGCGCGCCCGCATCGCAACCCCGCGCCCGCACCACCCGTAGCCGGCCACCACCACCGTCATGCCCGCCAGCAGCACGTTCGTCGCGCGAATGATTCCGTCCAGCGTACTCTGGCCCGTGCCGTAGCGGTTGTCGAACAGGTGCTTGGTCAGCGCGTCGTTCACCGCGATGATCGGAAACTTCAGCACCTTTTCCCGCGCCATCGCCCGCAGCCGGATCACCCCCGTCGTCGTCTCTTCCGTCCCACCCAGCACGCCATCCAGCGCGTCCTGCCGCTTGGTATGCAGCATCGTCACCAGGTCGCAGCCGTCGTCCATCGTGATCGCGGGCTTGTGGTCAATCGCCGCGTGAATGTGCCTGTAGTAGACGTCGTTCGACTCGCCCTTGATCGCAAACGTCGGAATACCGTAGTCGAAGGCAAGCGCCGCCGCCACGTCGTCCTGCGTCGATAGCGGATTCGACGCGCATAACACCACGTCGGCCCCCCCGTCCCGCAGCGCCAGCATCAGGTTCGCCGTCTCCGTCGTCACGTGCAGGCACGCCGCCACGCGTGCGCCCTTCAGCGGCTTGGTTTCCTCAAACCGCTTGCGGATCGTGCGCAGCACGGGCATCGATTGCCCCGCCCACTCGATCCGCCGCCGTCCTTCTCCAGCCAGCGCCGGATCCTTAACATCCCCTGCCGCTTTCTGCACTACGTTGCTTGCCATCCGGCTGCTCCTGTTCGTACGAAATCGTCCTACCGTGCGCCAACTGCCATCTCGGCGCCCTTGCGCAGCGCCTCGGTCTTATCGGCCACTTCCCAGGTGAACGTATCTTCGGTTCTCCCGAAGTGCCCAAACGCCGCCGTCTTGCGGTAAATCGGCCGCCGCAGCCGCAGGTGCTCAATCATGCCCTTCGGCGTCAGCGGGAACTGGCTCCGAATCAGCGACGCCAGCCGATCCTCGCTCGTCACACCCGTACCGAACGTGTTCACCATCACCGAAACCGGCTCCGCCACGCCGATCGCGTATGCCAACTGGACTTCCACCCGCTCCGCCAAGCCCGCGGCCACCAGGTTCTTGGCAATGTAGCGCGCCATGTAGCACGCCGAGCGGTCCACCTTCGTCGGATCCTTGCCCGAAAATGCCCCGCCACCGTGGCGCCCCATCCCGCCATAGGTGTCGACGATGATCTTGCGTCCCGTCAGGCCCGTGTCGCCATGCGGCCCACCGATCACGAAACGGCCGGTCGGGTTGATGTGATAGTTCGTACCGGAATCCACCATCCCCTGCGGCACGACTGCGTCGATGATGTGCTTCTTCACCTGCTTGCGCAATTCCTCGGTCGACACCGCATCGTCATGCTGCGTCGAAATCACCACGGCCTCGATCCGCTTCGGCCGGCCGTTCACGTACTCCACGCTCACCTGGCTCTTACCGTCCGGCCGCAAAAACTTCAGCGCCCCCGCCCGGCGAACTTCGCTCAGCCGCCGCACCAACTTGTGCGCCAGCATGATCGGCAGCGGCATCAGTTCTTCCGTCTCGTTGCAGGCGTAGCCGAACATCATGCCCTGGTCTCCGGCCCCGCCTACGTCCACGCCCATCGCAATGTCCGGCGATTGGCTCTGAATCATGTTCAGGATGCCGCAGGTCTTCGAGTCATACCCCATTGCCGCATCGTTGTAGCCGATTTCGGCAATCACCTCCCGGGCCACTTTCGGCACATCCACGTACGTTTTGGTCGTAATCTCACCCGACACCACGCAGATGCCGGTCGTAACCAAAACCTCGCACCCGACCCGTCCCGTCGCATCGTCCTGAAGAACCGCGTCGAGTACGGCGTCCGAAATCTGGTCCGCCATCTTGTCGGGGTGCCCCTCGGTCACCGATTCCGACGTGTAAAACTGCCGCTGACTGTCTGCCACGAGTTTATTTGCCTCCTGCCTAGCGCCAGTGCGCCAGGCGCATGGTGCGGGGGGAATACCACCTGACCTGCGCGGGCTCAATCTGGGAATCGCTCTGGATCTTAACTGGGTCTTCCTAGCGGGAAACCTCTCATAAGTTTATCGAAGCCAACAGATTGGGTCAAATAACGAAGGGTGGACGGTGGCTCACGCCACCCGAACTGCGATATCCGCTTCCCGGCGGCAACAAAGGGCCTTCCCCGCTCAGGAGGGTCCCAAGGTCGTCAGGCCCCCGTCAAGGTAAATCGTCTCGCCCGTCATGGCATGGCTTCCCGCCACAAAAAGAATCGCCGCAGCGATATCCGGGGCGGTCGCCAGCCGCCGCGTCGGCGTCACTGCTTCGGCCGCCGCGCAGTGCTCCTCCGTCCACCCGGCAAACCCCGTCCGGATCAATCCCGGCGCCACCGCGTTCACCCGGATCCGCGGCGCCAAAGCCCGCGCCAGCGACCGCGTTATCCCTACCAAACCCGCCTTCGAGGCAACGTAAGCGATTGAGCTGCCCCGCCCGCCCACCGCCGCCATCGACGCTACGTTCACCACCGCCGCTCCCTCCTGCCGCTCCAGCAGCGGCGCCGCCGCCCGGATGCAGTAAAACGGCCCCCGAAGGTTCGTGTTCAGCGTCCGGTCCCAGATCTCGTCGCTCAACTCCTCCAGCTTCTCGTGCGGTACCCGCGAGGTCCAGCCGGCGTTATTCACCAGATAGTCCAGCCGCCCGAACTCCCGCCCAACCGTCTCGATCATGCGGTTCACATCCGCAGCCTCGGACACGTCCGCTCCCACCGAAATCGCCCGGCCTCCCGCCTCCCGGATCGCCACCGCGATGCCTTCCGCCGCCTCCCGCGAACGGTTGAAGTTCACCGCCACCGCCGCCCCCTCGCGGGCAAACAACTCCGACGTCGCCCGTCCGATTCCCGTCGCCCCGCCCGTGATCAGAACCACTTTGCCCGAAAGTCGCATGCGCGAAGTTACATCATATCCCCCGCCCTATGGCAGAGCGAAAGCCACCACCGCGTCCCCCAACTTGGTCTTGAGCTTCCCGTGCCCTCCCGCCGCGATTACCACGTACTGCTTCCCCCCCGCCGCATACGTCATCGGCGTCGCCTGCCCGCCCGCCGGAAGACGTCCGCGCCACAACTCCTGCCCCGTGTCCGCGTCGAACGCCCGCAAATAGTTATCCATCGCCGCCCCGATGAACACCAGCCCACCCGCCGTCGCCATCGATCCTCCCAAATTGGGGGTCCCGGTATGCGCCGTCAGCGGCAGCCGCGTCATGTCATACGGTGTTCCCAAGGGCACCCGCCAACGGATCGTCCCCTTTTTCAAATCGATCCCCGCCATCACCCCCCACGGCGGCGCGACGCACGGCATCCCGATCTTCGACATCAGCGGCTGGCGCCACATCACGTACGGCGTCCCCTTCATCGGCGCCCACTCCGCCTTCGGGTGCAGCTTATGCGCCACCTCCGCCTGCGCCCGCGGAACCAGCCCCATCAGGAACGGCAGGTTCGTCGCATTCACGAAAGCCATCTGCCGCTGCGGGTCCACCGACACGCTCCCCCAGTTCGTCCCTCCCACAATCCCGGGCGACTCAATCGTTCCCCGCAAGCTCGGTGGCGTGAACACGCCCTCGCTTCGCGCGCTCTCAATCTGTTCCCGGCATCCATTCCGGTCCCACGCCGTCAAACCCCACGCGTCCTCGGGCCGGACCCGCTGCGGCACCACAGCCGGCGGCGCGGAAGGGAACGGCTGCGTCGGCCAGGTCTTCTCCCCCGGCACATCGCTCTGCGGCACGGGCCGCTCCACCACCGGGAACAACGGAGTCCCCGTCACCCGGTTCAGTACGAATAACATACCCGTCTTCTCGGCCGAAACCAGCGCCGGCGTCCCGCCGATCGTCATCAGTGTCGGCTGCGAAGGCACATCGTAATCCCACAAGTCATGATGAACCGGCTGAAAACTCCAAACGACTTCGCCCGTCTCACCCCGCAGCGCAACAATCGAATCGGCGTAATGATCGTCCCCCGGCCGTTCTCCGCCGAAGTAGTCCGGGCTCGCGCTTCCCGTCGGCACATAGACAAGGCCGCGTTCCTGGTCGACCGAAAGAATCGACCACGCGTTCCCCGCCCCGGTCCGGATTCCCTCCGACGGCCGAGACACAATCGGGTCCCAGCTCCAGGCGAGTTTTCCCGTCCGGACGTCGAACGCCCGCACCACGCCCCGCGGCATGTCCACCCGCCCGTTATCGTCGATCGCCGAGCCCACCACCACCCGTTCGCCCACCACCACCGGCGGCGACGTGATGTGATACTCCCCCCGCCTCTGTTCCCCGACGTCCCTACCTAACGCCACCTGTCCGCCAACGCCGAAGTCCTCGCACGCCTTCCCCGTCTCTGCGTCGATCGACACCAGCCGGGCGTCCACCGTGGCCATGTAGATCCTCCTTTGGCACACGGCGCCCGGCGCCCGCTGCGGGTCGAGCCACGTCGCCACCCCGCGGCAAACGAAACCATCCCCACCCGGTGCCCTCATGTCGATCTTCGGATCGTAGGCCCACTTCTGTTGTCCCGTCGCCGCATCCAGCGCAATCACGCGATTAAAAGGGGTCGGAACATACATCGTCCCGCCAATCACGAGCGGCGTCGCCTCAAAGGCGCTTACCTGCCACCAACGGCTTCCGTCCGATACGTCGCCCGTATGGAACGTCCAGGCAACGCGCAACGAGGAAACGTTCGACTTGTCAACCTGCTTGAGCGGTGAATAACGCGAACCGCCGGGATCGTTCCCGTAAGCCGGCCAGTCCGCATCGGCAATCGCGGCCACTCGCACCTCGCGCCGCCCGGTGCATGCAACGCCCGCCAATAACCCAGCCATCACCAATCCCGCCGTACGCTTCCACATAGCCGCATTCTGCGTCCGACCGCCCCGTTTTGCCAACACCTCCGGGACGGACGGGACCTCATGCGGGACCAGCGGCGAATTTGACTCGCGTTGTTACACTGAAAAAAGAAATGACACTGGACGAACTGGAAAGAGAGTACGGTACGCTCCGCCAGCAGGCTGACGCTGTGCGGAGCTATCTTTGACGCCCCCGCTAAGCTCGCGCAATTAAAGGAAATCGAAGAAAAGATCGCCGCCCCGGACTTCTGGACCCAGCCCGAAAAAAGCCAGAAGCTGATGCAGGATCGCAAGCGCCTCGAAGAGGCGATCCGCGATGAGACGGGCGTCGCAACGCTCACCTCCGATCTCGACACGCTGTTCGAATTGGCCCACGAGGGCGAGGATGTCACCGCCGAGATCGAGCGCGAACTGAAATCCTTCGCCTCACGCCTCGACTCGCTCGAAACCGGCATGCTACTCACCGGCGACAACGTCGGCAAGAGCGCCATCATGACCATCCATCCCGGCGCGGGTGGCACCGAGAGCCAGGACTGGGCCGAAATGCTCCTCCGCATGTACCTCCGCTGGTGCGAGCGGAACGGCTTCGAGAGCGTCATCACGGACCGTCTCGAAGGCGAAGGCGCCGGCATCAAGTCCGCCACCTTCGAAATCAACGGCGAGAACGCCTATGGTCTCCTGCAATCGGAAATCGGAGTCCACCGCCTCGTGCGCATCTCGCCGTTCGACTCCAACGCCCGCCGCCACACCTCGTTCGCCAGCGTCTTCGTCTATCCGCAAGTCGACGAGGACGTCAACATCGAGATCCGCCCCGAAGACCTCCGCATCGACGTCTTCCGCGCCTCCGGCGCGGGCGGCCAGCACGTCAACCGCACCGAATCCGCCGTTCGCTTCACCCACCTGCCCACCGGCATCGTCGTGCAGTGCCAGAACGAGCGGTCGCAGCACAAGAACCGCGCCGCCGCCATGAAACAACTTCGCGCCCGCCTGTTTGAGCATGAAATGGAGAAGAAGCGGGCCGAGGAAAGAAAACTCGAGGACTCGAAACTCGAGATCAACTTCGGCAGCCAGATCCGCAGCTACGTCCTCGCCCCATACCGGCTGATCAAGGACCATCGCACGAAACTGGCGGTCGGCGATGTGGACCGCGTTCTCGACGGCGACCTCGAATCCCTGATCCACGCCTGGCTGGTATGGCGCAAAACCGGCAAAACCGCCGGCGACGCCAAAGAAGAACTGCCCGACTAGCGCGCGCGGCGACGTGATGGACCCACAGCTTATCGCCCAGGCCGTCGCGCTCCTCCGCGCCGGCCAACTCGTCGTTTTTCCCACCGAGACCGTCTATGGCCTCGGCGCCAACGCGCTCGACCCCGCCGCCGTCGAACGGATCTTCACCGCCAAGGGCCGCCCTCCAACCAGCCCGTTAATCGTCCATGTTGCCGGCGTGGCGATGGCCCGCTCGCTTGCGCTCGTCTGGCCCGAGACAGCGGAAAAACTCGCGGAGCACTTCTGGCCCGGCCCCCTGACCCTGGTCGTCCCCAAGCGCCCCGTTATCTGCGACCGCATCACCGCCGGCCTGCCCACCGTGGGCCTCCGCATGCCGCGCCATCCCGTCGCGCTCGCCCTGCTCCGCGAAGCCGGCTTCCCCATCGCCGCTCCCAGCGCCAACCCGTTCACTCGCCTGTCCCCAACCACCGCCGCTCACGTCCGCGAATCCCTCGGCAGCAGCGTCGCACTCGTTCTCGACGGAGGGCCTTGCGAGGTCGGAATCGAAAGCACCGTTCTATCCGTTGCCGGCCCTGAACCTGTCCTCCTTCGTCCGGGCATGATTACCAGGGAGCAAATCGAAGCGGTGATCGGGCCGGTTCTGCTCGCCGCCGAGGCGCCTCCCGGGGCGGCCCACTTGGCCCCCGGCCAACATCCGCGCCACTACAGCCCACGAACGCCCCTGACCATCGCCGGCCAGGATGCTCTCCCGGCCCAAGGACGTGGCGTGTTTCTGTTTTGGTCGAAACCCGCTTCCGCGTCCAAATCCATACTTCTTCCGAAAGACCCTTCCGAATGCGCGGCCCGGCTCTACGGCCTGCTCCATGAACTCGACGGCCAAGGCTGGGACTGGATCGCCGTGGAGCCGCCTCCCCTCGGTCCGGAATGGCAGGCCATTCAAGACCGTCTTCGCCGCGCCGCCGCCCTGGGCTCCGCGTCCCTCAACTGAACCTCACACCCAGCGCTTGTACATCTCGGCAACGTTGTGCTCGAACTGTTCCTGGCTGAATCGCGAACGCACGAGGTCGCGGCCGGCGGCGCCCAACCGGTTCGCCAGTTCGCCATCATCGAGCAGACGTTTCAGGTTTGCCGCAAGCCGCTCGTGATCCTCGTGTGGGTGCAAGAGACCCGTCTCTTCGTGAAGGACGATCTCGGGAATGCCATCGACCGCCGTCGCGGCAACCGGTCGCGCATCGGCCATGCTCTCTAACAACACGAGCGGGAAGCCCTCGTAGTGCGTACTCAGAACAGAGACGTCTACTCCCGCCACGAGCAGTCGGGCGTCTCGCCGGAAGCCGCTGAATACGAAGCGGTCTGAAATCTTCAACTCGTCGAGCAGCCGCCGCGTTTGCTCATAGGTCTCGCGATAAACCGGCCCTTCATAGTCGCCCACAATCAGGAAGGATACATCGTGCGTCTTCACCACCAACTGAGCGGCGCGGCAAAGAGTGACGTAGTCCTTCTGCGGCGCTACTCGCGCGACCATGCCGATCACCCGCCTTCCTGGCGGGATCCCAAACTCCCTTCGCATGCGCTCTGCCAGATCGTGCCGTTCCGTTTCGCGGATTTCCTCCGGCAGATCAATCCCGTCGTACAGAACCGTCGCCTTCCGGCTCGCCGTCCTTCGAGAGAACGTCTCCCGGGTGTGCCGCGAGACAAATACGAAACCATCCACCGGCGCCAGAAACGTCAAATCCCGCCGCGAAATCCGGTCATGCCGGTTTCGTACATGACAAATCAATTTCTTCCGGCCCAGCAACGCGGCAAGCGATGTGTAATGGGCGCCCAGCACGTCCGCACAATGAACCAGGTCCACGCCTTCCCTGCGAAACTGCTTCGCCAGTTCCCGCGACGTGCGCCAATACTTGCTCGGATGCCGGTAACTTGGCTGTTCTTCCTCAAACTCGAGAACGCGAAATCCATGAGAGCGGAAAAATCCGGCCACCGTCGGGTTGACGACACTGAAGATTACGCTCCGGATCCCTACTCGTTTGGCAGCCTCGGCGAGCCGGAGTGTCGCCAGTTCCGTCCCACCAACCCCTCCTCGAAACGGCAGGATGTGGCCTACGCTGAACGGTGCGTTGGGAGCTGACCGGTCCGTGAATCGGGCTTCGCCTTGACTGGTGTTGTTCTCCGTCATTGCAGGTTTCTCTCGATGGCCACATTCCGGACCGGGAACTTACGCTACGGCCTGCCTCCCCTGGTGCCGCCCGCGCACACACCGCCCCTGATAGATATTTCACCATGCCGAAACGCAAATCGAGAGCTTTGCAAACGAACCGGGTCGCCGGCTTCTTCGTGCGAACCCGGCAAACGAACCCGATCGCCGTTCAAGAGCGTAACAGGGTTCGATGAAGCCTTCTACGTCTAGCCCGGGACGAGGCGCGCCTCAGGCTGTGTCGCGATGGCCCCGCTCAGACGGCGCCCGAACGCCATCCCCGGTCTCTCGACCAGCCAGTAAAGAAGTACCGGAGATGCAACGGAGAGCACGGCGAGCAATATCCCCCTCGGCACGATCGCAAGTCCGCGACAGGCGTCTAACGCAAACCAGAAAACAACACAGTGGCTGAGATAGATCGAGTAAGAGTATTCGCAGACCACTCGGGCCCACGGAGCGGTGCTTATTTCTTTTACGTGTGGGATCAGCACCCCAAGCAGAAGGCAAACCACCCAGGCCCGCACCAGCTTCTGCAGCAAGCCCAAGTTGTCAAACGGCCCGTACACGAGCATCGCGGCCACGAGCGCGACGGGCCAACTCCAGGACGGCAGGCGCTTCGTCGCGTGCCCCGACAACGAATAGGCAATCAGTCCGCCTCCAAAACAAGGGGCGCAGTTGAAAACATCCAATCTGCCGCTGATACGGGGTATGAGCAGCGCCGAAGCCACTCCAATGACGGCGATCCATGGAGCGGACCACACCCCGAACCGGCGGATAGCGAGGAAAGCAAACGGC
>JAKAJI010000294.1 GCA_021813825.1 Acidobacteriota bacterium
GACGGCTTCGAATTTTCCGTTCCAGCTGGCAGGGAGCCAGACTTCGATCTTGATGGCGGAGTCGGGGGTGGGGGTGAGGGTGGCGGCGACGCGGCAGAAGGCGGGGAGGTTGGGGAGGGGTTGTGAGTTGGGCGGGGTGAAATTGCCGGGAGAGACGAGTTTGGCAAGAGTGACTTGGGCCTGGGGGAGATGGAGGGAGGCGAGAGATTCGCAGGGGGTGGCGGCTTGCAAGGATGCGGCGGCGAAGAGAACGAGCGGGAAAAGTTTCGGCATAGTACGCCCTTGGTGGCTGAGTGTATCAGCGCTGGGCGGAGCCGGGCGGGGGGTATTCCGCGGTGTTTTCAAATTCGGCGATTTGGCTGGGGTTGTAGTTGGGGAAGGGAAGTTGTTTGTTGGCGATCCATTGGGCGACTTCGGCTTCGGCTTGTTTGGCTTTTTGGGTGTCGAGGCCGGTGTCGCGGCCGAGGTAGAGGGTTTGGCTGGGGAAGGCGAGACCGGAGCCGGAAGCTTCGACGACGTCGAGGATGCGGAGGAGGAGGTCTTCCTGGACGGCGAGGAATTCGTTGTAGTCGCGGGTGAGGACGTAGGCGAAGACGCCGACGTTGAGGCTGGAGTTGTCCATTTTGTTGAAGCGGACCCAGAAGGTGTTGGATTCGACGCGGGGGTGGGAGTAGAGGAGGCGGCGGACGCCGGCGATGACGTGGCGGAGTTGGGCGGGGGTGGTTTCGTAGCGGAGACCGATGGTGGGGTTGAAGAGGATTTTGTCGCGGACGGAGTAGTTTTCGAGGTTCATGGTGGCGAGTTCGCCATTGGGGACGGAGATGACGGTGCGGCCGATGGTGCGGAAGCGGGTGGAGCGGAGGCCGATGTCCTCGACGGTGCCGGCCTGGGAGCCGAACTGGCAGTAGTCGCCGACGCGGACGGGTTCGTCGGTGATGATCATGATGCCGCCGAATAGGTTTTCGAGGGTTTTTTGGGCGGCGAAGGCGACGGCGATGCCGGCGACGCTGACGCCGGCGAGGATGGGGGTGAGGTTGACGCCGGCGTTCTGGAGGACGAGGAGGAAGCCGATTAAGACGGCGGCGGCTTTGAGGAGGCGGCGGACGAGGTGGACGATGGCGAGGCTGCCTGGTTCGCGGATGCGGACGAAGCGGTTGGCGGAGAGTTGGGAGGAGATTTCGATGATGCGGCTGACGAGCCAGGTGGCGCCGCCGACGGCAAGGACGGCGACGATGCGGATCCAGTATTGGCGGACGAGGATGGGGAGGGTGAGGATGGTGGTGCCGGCGCGCATGACGAGCACGAGCATGAGGAAGCGGACGGGTCCGGCGATGGATTCCAGGCGGGAAGCGGCGCGCTCGCGCGAGATGCGTTCGACGAGGGGGCGGAGGAGGAAGACGAGGGCGTGGGTGGCGAAGGCGGCGATGAAGAAGGCGAAAACGATGGCGAGGCCGAAGGCGAGGATTTGCCAGAGGCGGAGTGAGAGGATGTGGAGGCGGACGAGGAGGAAGTCGGGGAGGTGCTGTTCGATGGCGGGACGGTCGATGTCGTCGAACAGGTCGGGGACCTGATCGAGGAGGGTAGGGGCGAAGAGCCAGACGAGGCGGTTTTGGCGGCTGACGCGGTGGAGGAGGACGGGGATTTTCTGGTGATCGGAGGTGATGTTGCCGATGGATTCCTGGTCGGGCGGGAGGTTGTCGGTGAGGGAGCCTTCGGGGTTAGAGCTGATGGCGTCGAGGTTGGTGATGAGGTCGTGATCGAGGACGGCTTTGAGTTTGCGGGCGAGGTCCTGGCCTTCGGCGCCTTTCACGTCTGTGTCGAGGTATTGGCTGGCGACGACGAGGTCGCCGGACTGGGCGGAGCGGAGGAAGCCGAGGACGGCGCCGTGCGGGGTGTCGCGGCCGAGGGGGTCGGGGTTGGAGTTTTTGGCGGCGGGGGAAGCGGTGAGGGAGGGAAGAGCGATCTGCGAGTGAAGCGCGGGGAGAGTGAAAGAGACGAGGCAGAGGGCGAGCGAAAGACGTTTCACTTTATGATCTAAGCACGTTGGCGGGGAGGAAGACTCCGGGAGCTATGCTGGATGCGATGGCGAAGCTCGGAGTGCCGCTTTTTGTGCTGATTTTATCGGGATTTGCCGCAGCGGCGACGGTGGAGGGGCCGGGGACGCCGGTGTTTTACCGGGACGTGCTGCCGGTGCTGCAGAAGCGTTGCCAGAGGTGCCACCGGCCGGGCGAGATTGGCCCGATGCCGCTTGAGACGTACGCGCAAGTGAGGCCTTGGGCGGCGGCGATCCGGGAAGCGGTGCTGCGGAGGAAGATGCCGCCGTGGTTTGCGGATCCGCGGTTTGGGAAGTTTGCCGACGATCCGACGTTGACGCCGGCCGAGATCGAGACGATTGCGAAGTGGGCTGCGGGCGGTGCGCCGAAGGGAGATCCGGCGGAGGGTCCGAAGCCGATTGCGTGGCCGGTGGGTTGGAACATCGGGAAGCCAGACGCGGTGCTGGAGATGCCGGGGACGGTTCCGGTTCCGGCGAAGGGGGTGGTGGAGTATCAGTATGTCGTGATGCCGACGGGGTTCCGGCGGGACCGGTGGGTGACGGAGGCGGAGGTGAGGCCGACGGCGCGGCGGGTGGTGCACCATGTAGTGATCTACATTCGGCCGCCGGGTTTGGATTGGCTGAAGGAGGCGAAGCCGGGGATTCCGTACAGCATTCCGGAGGACGACCCGCGGCACCGGCGATTGTGGACGACGAGCGACATGCTGCTGGTGTATGCGCCGGGGAATCCGCCGATGAAGTTGCCAAAGGGGATGGCAAAGAAGATTCCGGCCGGGGCGGACCTGGTGTTTCAGATGCACTATCAGCCGGACGGGAAGGCGGCGTTCGATCACGAGAGGATCGGGCTGAAGTTTGCGAAGGGGCCGGTGGAGAAGCGGGTGTTTACGCTGCAGTTGGGCAACGACACGTTTGTGCTGCCACCGGAGGATCCGGATGTGCGAGTGGCGGCGTATGGGACGCTGCCGCGGGAGACGGAGATATTGAGTTTCTTCCCGCATATGCATTACCGGGGCGCGTCGTTTGCGTTTCACTACATTCATCCGGACGGGCAGATCGAGACGATGCTGTATGTGAAGCCGTACGACTTTCACTGGCAGTTGAATTATGTGCTGGCCAAGCCGCGGGTGCTGCCGAAGGGTGCGAAGCTTGAGTGGGTGGCGCATTTCGATAATTCGAAGAACAACCCGAACAATCCGGATCCGGATACGGCGGTGCGGTTTGGGGAGCAGAGCACGGCGGAGATGATGATTGGGTTTTTCGATGTGACGGCGCCGGTGGGGATGGATAAGGCGGGGTTTTTTGTGCGGAAGTGAGAGTGGGGGCAAGAAGCAAGAAGAAAGAAGCCGGGAGCAGGAAGGCGCATGGCGGGAGCCGCTCGGGGGTGGCGGGCGAGCTTGTTGGATTCGTTCTTCTGATACATTCAAGAGTCTGTCCGCCAAGCGCCGCGAGGGCGCCGCTAGGGGTTGTGCACGCCCCAAAGAAGCTCAGCTACGAGGCCCGCGGCGGAATTTAGCGATATGGATTTTGCGCGAGGCCGATGTGGCCTTCGGCCTCTGGCTCTCCTAGTCATTGCCGCCTTTGTTGCCAACGTGCACGGCCAGCAGAAGCCGGGCGAGATTCATTTGGCGGTTGAGGATTCCTCCGGCGCGGCGATGCAGGCTTCCGGGAGGCTTGACGGGCGAGCGTTTGCGACGGATGCCCAGGGGAGGGCGGATTTTCATGATGTGGTCGCGGGGCGGCGTCGGCTGGAGATTTCAAAGCCGGGTTTTGCGACAAGGGTGATCCTGGTGACGGTGCGGGCCGGGGGGCGGGTGAGCGAAGTTGTGAGGTTGGAGCCGGCAAGTACGTCCACGACCGTCGACGTGGTGGCTACGACACCTTTGGCGGGCGCGAACCTGACGAAAGAGCAGATCGCCGCACCCGTTGAGACAGCGACGTCGGCGGAGATTCAGGCGAGTGGAGCGCTCGATCTTTCCGACTTTCTCAACCGGCAGATGAACGGCATCAATCTGAACGACATGCAGGGGAATCCGTTTCAGCCGGATGTAAATTTCCGCGGGTACACGGCGTCTCCGCTGCTCGGCACGCCGGAAGGAATTTCGGTTTATATGGACGGCGTGCGGCAGAACCAGCCGTTTGGAGACGTGGTGGCCTGGGACCTGATTCCGAAGAACGCGATTGCGGAGATGTCGCTGGTGCCGGGGGCGGACCCGCTGTTCGGCCTGAATACGCTGGGCGGGGCGATTTCGGTTCAGACGAAGGACGGCGTGAGCTATCCCGGATTGACCGGGACGCTGCTTTATGGCAGCAGCGGGCGAAAAGAGGTGGACGCGACGTGGGGCGGGGGGAAAGCGACGGGGTTCAACTGGTTTCTATCCGGGACGGGATTCCATGAGTCAGGCTGGCGGTACGATTCCCCGTCGGATGTGCGGCAGGCATTCGTGAGACTGGGGTGGAGGACGGACAAGACGGACCTTGCGTTCACGACCACGTACGCCTACAACACGCTTCTGGGCAACGCGCTGCAGGACTACCGGCTGCTTGATGCCAACTACACGAGCACCTACACGCCGGGCGACGTCACGGCAAACCGCGCGCCGATGTTCAATTTCATTGCGCAGCACACATTCAGCGAGCAGCTGACGTTCTCCGGCAATGCGTGGTTCCGGAACATCCGTACGGAAGCCATCAATCCGAATTTCAACAGCGACGTGCTGGGCAACAACATCTATCAGCCGACACCCGCCGAGCAGTCGGCGCTCAGCGAGGCGGGATACACGGGTTTCCCGGCCTTCGGAGCGAACAGCACGAATACGCCGTTTCCATACTGGGCGTGCCTGGCCGAAGCCATCTCCGCGGGCAATCCGGATGGGACGTGCGACGGGCTCACCATTTATTCGAAAGAGGTGCAGAACGATTTTGGATTTTCGGGCCAGACGATGTGGGTTGCCAACACCCGGCTCGGACGGAATCAGTTCAGCGGGGGATTTCTTTGGGACCGAGGCAGCATCGATTTCACGCAAAACGCGGCGTACGGCTATATCACTCCGAATTACACGATTCGGAATGTCGGTGCCTGGCAGGATGGTTCGACAGGGATCGACTCGCGGGTGAACCTGCGCGGGGTGACGCCGAACTGGAGTCCGTATTTCAGCGACACGCTGACGCTTCCCGAACACCTGAACCTGACTGTTTCCGGGCGGTTTGACCGGTTCACGGTGAACAACACCGATGTGCTGAATCCGCTGGCCGGGCCGGGGTCGTTGACGGGAGACTACATATTCGAGCGGTTCAATCCGGCGGTGGGGCTGACGTGGAGTCCGGTAGCGAGCGTGAATGCGTACGCGCGGTTTTCGCAGGGCAGCCGGGCGCCGACGTCGATTGAATTAGGCTGCGCGGACCCGGCCAACCCGTGTTCTTTGCCGAATGCGTTTTCCTCGGACCCGCCGCTGCAACAGGTGGTGAACGATTCGTGGGAGGTGGGTGTGCGCGGCACGCCCGAAGTTCCGCTTGCGCGGAACTTGAGCTGGAACGTGGGTGCGTTTCGCGGGGAGAATCACAACGACATTCTGTTTGTGTCGTCGGTGCTGCTGGGGACGGGATACTTTCAGAACTTTGCCAAGACGCTGCGCGAGGGGTTCGATGCGGATGTGGGCGGGCGGATCGGAGGGGTGACCTGGGGGATGGATTACACATTTCTTTCAGCGACCTATCAGAGCACGGAGGTGGTGAACGGGCAAGCGAACAACACGAGCGACAGCGCGCTGGCGGGATACCCGGGGCTGAACGGCAACATTTACGTGCATCCGGGGGACCGGATTCCACTGATTCCGAAACACACGGGGAAGGCGTGGCTGGTGTATCAGGCGACGAAGAAACTGGCGTTCGACCTGGACGAGATTGCGATTTCGAGTTCCTACGCGCGGGGCAACGAGAACAATGCGTACCAGGCGGACGGGGTTTACTATCTGGGGCCGGGTGTTTCGCCGGGCTATGCGGTGACGAATATCCGCGCGCACTACGATTTCACCAAGCGGCTGCAACTCGGCGTGCAGATCGACAACCTTTTCGACCGGCATTACTACACGGCCGCCCAGTTAGCGAACACGGCGTACACGGCGCAGGGCACGGTCGAGACGATGCCGTATCGGGCGTATACGGAGGGTCCGTATGCGGGAAGCGCTCCGGCGCAGAGCGTGACGTTTTTCGCCCCTGGGGCGCCGCGGCGGGCGTGGGTGGATTTGATCGTGAATTTCTGAAGCAGGCGATTCAGTTGAGAGCGGCTTCCGGGCCCGGAGGAGAGACGAGTGAAGCCGGGTTGCGCCATGGCACACACGGCCGCAGATG
>JAKAJI010000295.1 GCA_021813825.1 Acidobacteriota bacterium
CCGGCCTCGAACTCGATGTCGCCGCCGATGACGACGCCTCCTCCCTCAAGCGCTGCGAATACTCCATCGACGCCGGCCCCTGGACCCTCGTCGAAGCCGTCGACGGCATCACCGATTCCCCCCACGAGCGCTTCCACATCGCCGCCCCCGCCACCCCCGGCGAACACTTGGTCGTCGTCCGCGTCCTCGACACCGCCGGCAACACCGGCCTCGCCAAAACCGTCATCCGCTGAGGCGCCCACTGGAAAAACCATGCACTCTCCGACCCCGCCCCGGCGTATTAGCTATTGAATAGAGTGCTGATGACCGAAAACGAGATCGGAGAGGCGCTCGCCGCGGCCGTCCACGGCGACCGGGACGCCTTCGCCCACCTCGTCCGCGAGCATCAGGCCATGGTGTTCAGTGTGGCGTATCATTTCCTTCACGATGCCTCGAAAGCCGAAGACCTCGCCCAGGAAACCTTCCTGCACCTGTACCGCAATCTCGCATCCATCGAGTCCCCTGCGCATCTGGTCTATTGGCTCCGCCGTGTCGCCACTCACCGCTCCATCGACGAATCCCGCCGCCGCCTCCGCCGCTCCGGCACCATCTCCCTCGACGCCGTCGCCGAACCCTCCTCGCAGGACCGCCCCCGCGACCCCTTCCTCTCCGAGGCGCTCGAAAAACTTGTCGCCACCCTCCCCGAACCCCAGCGCGCCGTCGTTGTGCTTCGCTATCAGGAGGACATGGAACCAACCGAAATCGCCGAGGTGCTCGGCGTGCCCGTAAACACCGTCAAGAGCCGCCTCCACCGCGGCCTCGAATTTCTCAGAAAGAAAATGCCGGGCCCCGCCCGCCGAGCAAGCGTATGAGCTTTACCGAAGACGATCTCCGAAACGCGCTCCAGCGCAGAGAACCGCGAGACGGTTTCGCCGGCCGCGTGCTGGCCCGCCTTGACGACCCACCGCCCGCCCCGGGCGCGCCCTGGTATTGGTGGCGCGCCGCCGTCGCCGCCCTCTGCATCCTCGTCCTCGCCGTCGGCGCCCTCCGCTACGAACACGTCCGCCGCCAACGCCTCCAGGCCGAAGCCGCCCGCGACCAGCTCATGCTCGCCCTGCAACTCACCGCCGGTAAGCTGAAATCCGCGCGCGCCCGCATCGTGAATCTAAGTTACGAAAGCAGGCCGGATAACCCCGGCCAGGAAAGAAGTGTGGAGTAAGTCTTGCGTACGTTCCTCTTAGTCCTGATCTGTGCCGCTCTCGCCCCTCTAATCCGGGCGCAAAGCATCGACTTATCCGGACTCGACAAGTTAGCCAACCGCGCCAGCGAAGTCAACACCATCTCGCTCGACGGCGATAACCTCCGCACCGCCGCCCAGTTCCTCAGCGGCAACAACCCCGACGTCAAACAGGCCCGCTCCATCGTCGAAGGACTGCAAGGCATCTGGGTCCGCAACTTCGGCTTCAAGGACAAAGAAGAATACAGCGCCCACGACCTCTCCCCCATCCGCAACCAGCTCAAAACCGGAGGCTGGTCCAAAGTCGTCGAATCCCGCGAAAAAGACGAAAACTCGGAAATCTACCTTCGCAGCGAAAACCAGAAAACCATCGGCCTCGCCATCATCTCCGAAGAGCCCAAGGAACTAACGGTAGTCGTCATCTCCGGCGCCATCGATCTCGAACGCCTCGGCAAACTCAGTGGCAACCTCGGCATCCCGCCCCTCGAACTCCACCACCCCCAGCCCACCCCCAAACCGGCCAAATAGCCGCTGAAGCCGGTTCCAACCCGCCCGTCCCCCCTACGCCAGCAGCGGCTCCATCCGGTGCACTTCCCGCGTCCCCAACCCGCACTCCCCCAAATCCAGCCAAACGTCCCGCCGCGTGTTCTGCACAAACGTCACCCGCTCCACCCGGAACTCCCGCGCCTCCCGGTACTCCTTCCACCGCCGCCGCGCAATCTCGTAAAACTCATCCAACTGGTCCGGCTGCAAATTCTGCGCCACAGTCACGTGTGGATGGTACGGAAACGGCTCCGCATACTCGAGCCCATCCTGGTTCAGCGTTTCGTGCATCGCCCGCAAGCTCTCGGTTCCCGCACGCACCCCTACGAAGATCACGTCGGAGATCGGGAATATGTCAATCTCCCCCAATTCCAGATCGAACGGCTTGAAGTCCTTCGCCGCATTGCAGATCGCATCCCAGCCCACCGCCGGAGAAACCTGCAACGGTCGCGGCGGCAGCACCGTCACATGGGCGCGGAGGAAGCAACTCGGCACCAGTTCACGCCGTAAGTTATCCAGAAACCGCGCCAGCGGATCCGGTATGTAACTCACCAGCGCAAAGGAGTTGATACGTCCACCCTGGAAATACGGACTCGCCGCCCCGTTCTGTGGCGCTACATCCATTCTTCCCTCGAGCGCCCCCTGCGCTCCAGTCCCCGCGTGAACTCCCTTCGTCAGTTCCCAGTTCCCCCGCCGGGCGTCTTCTCTGCCTCCGGCAAGAACCATACCGCATCCTCGAACCCGACGTATTTACAGATGCGAAGATGGCCCTCGTCGATCTCCAGTAAATCCCCGACGCGCAGTGGCGTATCACTCTCACGCCGCATCTGCCACGCCGCATACTCGCTCGTGGCCTCCACCACCGCCTCTTTCTCAAAGTCTTTCGGTTTCAACACCGTAGTCCCTGCCGTGTGCGGCTGCCAGCGGAACTGCTCCCGCGTTCCTTCCTTCATCCGGTAGATCTGGTATCGAGGCATAAGGTTTGCCTGAAAGCTATTGTCGCGCGTTACGCGCCCGGACGCACCCACGCCCCGGCCGCCGTCGCCGCGCCCTCATCCAGGAACCATACCACGTCTCCGGCCGCCCGTCCCGTCATCGCCACCGGAACCTCCATCGCATCCGCCCCGTTCAACGCCCGCGCCACCGCCTCCGCCTTGTCCGCCCCCGCCGCCAGCACTACAATATGACGCGCTCCTAATATCGCCGCTGGCAGCATCGTCACCCGCACCGGAGGCGGCTTCGGAGTCGTCACCGCCGCCGTCAACCTCACCCGCTCTTCAATCAACCTCTGCCCCGGAAACAAACTCGCCGTGTGCCCCTCCGGACCCATCCCCAAATGCACCACGTCGAACACCGGCGCCGCTCCGTCCGCCAGCCCGAAAAATGCCCGCATCTCCCGCTCATACTCCGCCGCAGCCCGCTCCGGACCCAACTCCACCGGCACCCGATGAATGTTCCCCTCCGGAATCCGCGCCGCCTCGAACAACGCCTCCCGCGCCATCCGGTAGTTGCTGTCTTTATCCTCCGCGCCCACGCATCGCTCATCCACCCAGAACCAATGCACCCGCGTCAGCTCCGCTCCTCCCTCCCGCATCGCCTCCAGCATGTGCCGCGGCGTCGTCCCTCCCGAAATCGCCACCGCCGCCCGCCCCGTCTCCCGCACCCGGTCCACGATGATCTGCTCCATCCGCCGCGCGCACGCCTCGGCCGCCTCCCGGGCCGTCGGAAACTTCAGCGCCGTCATCCCAGGCTCGCCTCGAACCACCCATCGCGATCCAGAATCCCCAGTTCCTCCCGCAGCAGCAGACTCAGCGTCTGCGGCGCAAACGGCACCCGGTGCTCCCTTTCATTCATCCGCAACACGGCAAACCCTCCCCGCGCCGAAACCGACGCCCGCATCCCGTCTCCTTCAAACTCGATTCCCACAATCGAACCCTCCTCCTCCCGCCGCGCCTCCATCCCCACCAGCACGCCTCCGCCCAACGTCGCCCGCAGCCAACCCGCCAGGTACGCCGCCGAACTCCCCGCCTCGCTCCCCCCATGCAGCACCCGCACCCGCTCAATCTGCCGCGCCGTCATCCCCGTCTCCGGACAATCGAACAACAGCGCCACCATCTCCCGCCACGCCGTCACCCGCGTCCACGCCAGGTCCCCGGTCAGCTTCCTCCCGCTCGCCTTCCGCACAAACTCCAGTCCCCCTTCCGCCGTCGGAAACTCCGCCGAATCCACAATCAATTTATCCGCCACCGCCGCCAGCTCGGCAAACCCCTTCTCCCCGCACAACCTCGCTCCACGGCACCACAGCACCACCGGCAGATCCGGCACCGTCACCCCCAAAATAACCCGCGGAACCTCGTCCAGTCTCTCGACGGGCGCCGTAATCTCAATGCGCTCGCAGCAGATCTGCTGCCGCCTCCCGAACGGCATCCAGCACTGCGCCAGCACCCGCGCCTCCAGCGCCTCGCCCCCATCCCTGCTCACCCGCAGCACAATCGACCGGCTCGGATGCTCGTGCATCAGCTCCGCCACCGTCTCCGCCGCTTCCTGTTCGTCGTCGCCCTCATCCAGCGCCACCAGCAGCGTCATCGAACACGCCCGCAGCACCGCGTTCCGTTTCTCCGGATCGCTCTGCCCCAGCTCCACCCACAGCGCTTCCAGGTCCTTCAGAATCTGCTCCGGCCTCACCGCGCCCGCCGCCGCGCCCATCTACGGAATCCTCCAGAAATGCCCG
Source organism: Acidobacteriota bacterium (assembly GCA_021813825.1). Lineage (GTDB taxonomy): Bacteria > Acidobacteriota > Terriglobia > Bryobacterales > Bryobacteraceae > JAJYKC01. The sequence goes on from JAKAJI010000295.1 coordinate 4,491, forward strand.
TTCCGCTTGAGCATATCGTCGCTCTCGGCCGGCCCCCACGTCCCCGCCGAATAGTTCGGAAAGTCGAACCGCCGCCCCGCCCACACATTCAATATCGGAGCCACCGCCCGCCAGCTCGCCTCCACCATGTCCTGCCGCGTGTACAGCGTCGCGTCCCCGCTCAGCGCATCCACCAGGAGCGTCTCATACGCCGTCGGCGTCCGCGTCCCGAAGCTCGACCCGTAACTGAAATCCATCGACACCGGCCGCAGCTTCATCCCGCTCCCCGGATACTTCGACATGAACCGCAGCGAAATCCCCTCCTCCGGCTGAATCCGCATGATCAGCAGATTCGGCCGCGCGCTCGCCCGCCCGTCCTCGCCGCCCACCGCGAACAGCGAATGCGGCGCCGAGTTGAACTGGATCGCAATATCGGTCACCCGCTTCGGCAGCCGCTTCCCCGTCCGCACGTAAAACGGCACCCCCGCCCACCGCCAGTTGTCCACGTAAAACGTCACCGCCGCGTACGTGTCCGTCTGCGCGTCCGCGTCCACCCCCGGCTCCTCCCGGAAACCCGGCGTCTCCACACCCCCCGCCCGCGACGGCCCATACTGCCCCGCCACCGCGTACTTGTCCACGTCCGCCGCCCGAATCGGCCGCACGGACCGCAAAAACTTCGCCCGCTCGTCCCGCACCGCCCCCGCCTCGAAGATATTCGAAGGCTCCATCCCCACCGTCGCCATCACCTGCAGCAGATGGTTCTGGATCATGTCCCGCAGCGCCCCGGTCTCCTGGTAGTAACTCCCGCGCCCTTCCACCCCAATCGATTCCGCCGCCGTAATCTGCACATAGTTCACATACCGCCGGTTCCACAGCGGCTCGAAGATCCCGTTGCCGAACCGGAACGCCAGAATGTTCTGTACGGTCTCTTTCCCCAGGTAGTGGTCGATCCGGTACACGCTCGACTCCGGAAACACCTCGTGAATCGCATCGTCCAGCTTCCGCGCGCTCTCGAGATCGTGCCCGAACGGCTTCTCCACCACCAGCCGCCGCCATCCCGCGCCCTCCGCCAACCGCGCCTCGCCGATCCCCCGCACCACCGTCGCATAATGGCTCGGCTGCGTCGACAGGTAAAACAGCACGTTCCCCGCCGTCCCACACGTCTCCTCCGCCACCGAAAGCCTCGCCGCCAGCCGCGCATAAAACCCCGCGTCCGCCACGTCTCCCGGCTCGTAAAACAGGTTCGGCTCGAAACCCTCCCACACCTCCCGCTCGAACGGGCTGTCTTCCAAAAACTTCTCCACCGACGCCCGCATCTTCACCCGGAACTCTGCATCCGTCATCGCCGTCCGCGACGTCCCGATCACCGCAAACGACGCCGGCATCCGCCCCTCGTAGTGAATCCGGTACAGCGCAGGCATCAGCTTCCGCATCGTCAGGTCGCCATTGGCCCCGAAAATCACCACCGCGCACGGAGGCACGCGTCGCGCAAACCGCAGCGGATCGACAAACGGATTCGCATCTGCCATCCGTATCAGGATAAGCCGCCCAACCCCCACCCGCGGCCCAGCCCCGCAAACACCCGCTCCACCGCCAACGAAATATTCCGCCGCGGATCCTCAAACCACACCTCGAACACCGTCCGCAGCACCGCCAGCATCACCCCCGCCAGCAGACTCGCCTCCACCCGGTCCTTCTTCTTCCCCATCCGCCGCCGGAACGCCGCCGCCGCCGCCTCATGCACGTCCCCCGCCCGCGAAAACGCCGCTCGCGCCTCCGGATACTTCGCCGCAATCTCCAGAATCTTCAGCGTCCTCGGCTCCGCCGCCGCGCCCCTCGCCACCTCCAGCACCGCCCCCCGCAGCACCTCGCCCATCGCCGAACCCTTCCCAGA
>JAKAJI010000017.1 GCA_021813825.1 Acidobacteriota bacterium
CAACGCAAAACTGTTCGCCCGCACCTCGCCCAAACGTTCCAGCCGCCGCGCGAGCGATTCCAGATCCACCGCGCGCCGCGTGTCGTGAATTTGCACCGCGTTGCGCCCGCACAGGCTCACCGGAGCGCGCAGCCGTCCATCAAGATAAACCAACTCTCGCCGGCCGCAGGCCCGGCAATTCGGGTCCGGCGCGTGGCCGCGAATCTGCCGGATCTCGCCTGTCCAGACGTCGGCCGTCGTGATCCGGCTTTCGCTCTCCGCGCCGCAGAGCAACCGCATCGCCGCCGCGGCCTGCAGGCTCGCGATGAGCGCGGTCGCCGGGCCCAGCACACCGGCTGTTTCGCACGTCGGCTGCGCCTCGTTCGGTGGCGAGGGATAGATGCACGCGAGGCACGCCGTCTTCCCGGGCTGAATCGTCATCGTCAAGCCATAACTCGCCACTGCCGCGCCGTAAATCCACGGCTTCCCCGTCGCGACGGCGTAGTCATTTATGAGATACCGCGTGTCGAAGTTATCCGTGCCGTCAACGATAACGTCGGCCCCTTCGAGTAACTCGTGAATGTTAGTGGCGTTGAGGTCGGTAACTTGCGGCTCTACGGCAACGGACGAATTGATTGCCGCCACGCGCCGCCGCGCCGCCTCGGCCTTCGGCAGCGCCTCTCGCGCGTCTTCTTCTTCAAATAACCACTGCCGCTGCAGGTTGCTCCATTCCACGTAGTCGCGGTCGATAATCCGCAGCCGCCCCACTCCCGCCCGCGCCAGCGCCCCGGCCTGAAAGCTGCCCAACGCGCCGCACCCAACGATTGCGACGCACGCCGACCGCAAGCGCTCCTGCCCCGCTTCGCCAATGCCTGGGAATAAAATCTGCCTTGAATACCGGTCGAGTTCTTCCGCCGTCATGCTCATCTCGATACTAGCCTTCAAATCACGTCAGCGAAGTTCTTCCGCAGCTTGTAAAACCACGCGTGGCCCAGCAAGAACAACACGGCCGCGAGCACGGTGAACATCGCGAACGCGTGAGTCTGGGGCGCTTGCCCTTCCAGAAACACCGCCCGGTAGGCGCGCACCAGAAACAACATCGGATTCTTGCCCAGTATCGCCTGCGCCGCCTTCGGCACGCCCGACTCCGGGTAGCAGATTGGCGTCAGGAAAAACCACAGCGTCAGCAGGAATCCGATGATCTGCCCGAGGTCCCGCATGAACGCGCCCAAGGCCGCCAGAAACCAGCACAAGCCCAGCGTAAAAAGAACCTGCACCACCACCAATGCCGGCAGCCAAACCACGCTTGCCGGTACGCGTCCTCGCGCCGCCCACAAACCGACAACGAAAATCGCCATCCCCATCACTTCCGTCACCACGCCGCTCAAAACCTGCACCGCGCTCAGCGTCTCCACGGGGAACACGAGCTTTTTCACAAAGCCCCGGTACTCGGCGATCACATTCGGCGACCTTCCCGCCGCTTCGCTCACCGCCAGCCACGGCAGCATCCCGGCCAGAAAGTAGAGCACGTAGCCGGCGCCGCTGGTGTCGTTGCCGAATCGGGTCCGCAGTACCACGCCGAAGACAAAAAAGTACGTCACCATCAACAACAGCGGGTTCAACAGAGTCCAGAAGGCTCCGGCGAACGAGCCGCGGTAGCGCGAAAGGATATCGCGCCGCGTGAGCGATGCAATCAGCCTTCGGTGCTGCCATAACGATCGGAACGGCCCCAGAAGGAGCGCCGGCGCCACACGCCGCAGCCCGCGCCAGCGCACGCTCCGGAGCGTCGCCACTTCCGAACCCCGCAAGCGAACCGATCCGCCTTCCACCACCACGTCGATCCGAAGGAACTTGCCGCCTCCTGTGTAGCCCCATTCGCCCTTGGGCTCGAGCGGGGACACGTAAACGTCGTAGCCTCCCGGCTCCGGAGCGAACGGAATACGCAGGCTGAGTTTGGCGACCTCGCCCGGCGCCACCGGATTCTGCGGCGCAACCCATTCGCCATGCGCGAGGAACCTACCCGTAGCGGGATCGAAAAGCTGCCAGCCCATGACAAAGCTGGCGTCCGTCCAGGTTTCACGTCCCCGGTTCTCGATCGTGACGCTCACCCGCACCTCACCGGCGCCGGACTCTACTTCGTACTCTCGAAACGAGTAGTTCATTGATACAGCCACGCCGGATACCGCTCGCGCACCGGATGGGCCTTCCGCGCCACAACAAAGATATCCTCCCCGCGCAACTCAGTCGGGCATTGATATCTTTCGAGTAAGTTCACCACCCATTGAAACTCCGGATGCGGCGCCTCGCAAAACTCGCCCGTCTCCAGCCGCTCCACTTCAAACCCCGAGTCCTCGAGCAGCCGCCGGATCTCCGCGGGCGTGTATTCCCGGTTGTGCCGCACCTCGACTTCTCCTTCCGGCCGGGGCCGAAGGTAAGACTGAAAGAAACCCGGATGCCCACCGCCAAGAATCGACTCGATCGCCCGGAGCGATGCCGCATTCGGAGTCGTCAGCACCAAATGTCCGCCCGGAACCAGAATCCGATGAATCTCGCTCATCATGTGCATCGGGTCTGTGGGCAGGTGCTCCAGTAATTCGCAGCAAAGCACTGTCGAGAAGTAACCATCCTCGTAAGGATACACATCGCGTTCGGCATTGAATAAGTCAATCTCGCAGACGAACTCCTGCCCGTTCTCGTGCCGCGCCGTCCGCCGGTCCGTACGCCCCGCCTCGCCGTAGTAACACCCGCGTATCTCCTCATATCCCAACCGGTACTTTAGCGCCGGCGTGATTTGCAAATACGCTCCCATCTCGAGCACTCGCCGGCCCGGCCCGCCGCGCGGCGTCATATCGAGCGTTTTGCGAAGCCGCGTGATGTGCTGCCGCATGTAGGCCCGGCTCTCGTCATTCTTCGCCCATCCGAGCAGCCAAGCCTCTTCCGGATCCGGTCCCGGCGCGGGCGGCTCACTCACCTCTTCCACGGGCGCCGCCTCCCCAGCCTTCGCTTCCACGCCTTCCACCGGCTCGCCCTTCACCACCTGGTCGAGAAACAACGCGTACTTCCGCGCCACCGACTGCCAGTTGCATTCCCGCGCTACCCATTCACGCGCCCGCTCTCCCATCCCCCGCGCCAAGTCCGGCCGTGACACGAGAAGATCCAGAAACTCATACAACACGTCTTCTTCGCTCGCATCCACGGGCACCTTCAAGCACACGTCCTCGGGCAATTCCCGGAACGAACCGTTGTCGGAGACCAGCACCGCCTTCCCCAATCCCAGCGCTCGCATCAGCGTTCCCGAGTTCTCTCCCACCGTCGGGTGCCGCAGGTTCAGCACAATGTCGCACGCCGCGATCGCCTCGACGAATTCCTCCATCGGAAGAAACCCGAGCGTCCGCACATGAGCCCCAAGTCCGCACGACGCAATCAACGAGTCGAGTGGCAACTCCGGATGCGCCTCGCCCGCCAGAATCATCCGCGCCTGCCCGTAATGCTTCACGAGCCTCGCCATTGCCCGCAGTGACTCCGCGATGCGCTTGTAAGGCTTCAGGAACCCGAAGATGCCGATCAATGGCGTCTCTGCTCCAACCCCCAAACGCTCGCGCGCCGTTGCACCGGAAACAGGCGGAATCCAGGCTCCGTGCGGAATTCGCGCCACCGGCCCCGCGTATCCCGCGGCGCGCGCGGCATCTTCCACGCACCCGCTGTGCACAATCAACCCGCGCGATGCCGCCAGGAGCCGCCGCAGCATCGGCACGCCTTCGTAATCCGGCCCGCGTTTCCGCGTCGCCACATACTCGCGTGCATACTTCAGTGCCGCGGCCCCTCCGTCGAACTCCACTTCGCGCAGATACTCATCCCAGTTCCCGCGCTTGATCGTCATCTCGGCAATCAGATGATGCAGGTTCGCCTCGTGCAGCACCACCACACCCGGGTTCCGCAGCGCCTCTTCGTAACAGAACTCGTGGTATCCGTTGTTGCCGATCTGATACAGCGCCACGTCGCACGGCGCCGCCACGCCCGGCTCCGGATACACCTTCACTTCCACGATCTTGCGAAGCTCTTCGAGCAGCGTGGCCGAGTAATCCGCGATGCCGCTCTTGGCCGGCGGAAGTGGGGAGAAAAAAGCGACGCGCATGCGACAGCGGAAGCGTTGCGCTACCGGTCAACCACCATCGAAAACGTACCCATCGAAAACGGCACTTTCACCATCGCGAGCGTACGGGAAGCGTCTTTCAGGAAATACAGCTCAAACTGAATACTCGAGGCGTCGCCTTGCGCCGTGGCGTTGAGTTTGTCGGCTTCCACCGTCTTGCCCGCCACCTGAATCGGCTCGGTCCCGGCAAAGTCCAGGTGAATTCGATACGCCGCGCCGAAGTACACCGTCTCGTCCGGTGGCAGCCGCCCCTGGCTCAACTCGCTCCGCACGAAAAACAGATACGTCAGCGCGTCGCGCGCGCACGAAGCGGTACTGAACGTCGAATCCCCGCCGTTCACTGTCTTGCGCGTCGCCGAGCCGCCGCTGGTAAACGTGGTCGTCTCGTTCGCCGTCCGGGACCCGTGGCGGATATGCTTGTCGAACGACGCCGAGCAAAACTCCGGCGACGACTCCGACCGAAACTGGTCCGACACGGTGAAGCCGGGAATCGAAGCATCCAGTTGAAATCCCAGCACCAGCTTCGCGGCGCTCCGCGTCCCGCTCAGGTTCGCTTCGCCCAGGCTCAACCCGCTCGGCCAGTTGATCACGTAGTGAACCTGTTCGCCACCCATCGGAGGAATCTGCGCCGCCGTCGCCGCGCCAAGCGGCAGTGAAGAAAGTAGCAGCAGTCCGCACACCGCGCTTACGCCGTACGCTCCGCCCTTCATAGGCCGGCAACCTGCGCTTGCTGGGCCGGAATTGCCGCCTTCTTCCCCGCCACTTCGTAGTAAACCTCGAGCGTTCGCCGCGCCGCGCGCTCCCAACTGAAATGGGCCGCCCGCGCCAGCGCCAGCCGCTCCATCCTCATCCGCAGTTCCGGATCCACCAACAGATCTTTCATCGCCAGCGCCATCTCCCAACTCGACGACGGATCGAAAAGCAGCGCGGCCGAATCGGCCACCTCCGGGATCGCCGACGTGTTCGAGCACGCCACCGCACGCCCGCACGCCATCGCTTCCAGAATCGGCAGACCGAATCCCTCATAGAACGACGGAAATACGAACAGATCGCAGGCGCCGTAGAACGCCACCAGGTCCTCGTCTGTCACGAACCCGGTAAACCGGATCCGGTCGGCAAGCGGAGAACGCGCGGCGGCCTCGTGCACGTCCTTCGAGTGCCACGTGTCCTTGCCCACAAAAACAAGTTGGTGCGGCAACCGCGTCTCGCTTCGCATCAGGCTCTCGAACGCGCGGATCAGGCCCAGATGATTCTTCCGGGGTTGCAGATCGCCAACTGTCAGCAGGAACGGACCCGAAACGCCGAAGCGCTCCCGCACCGCCGCAGCCGCCGCCTCCCGCGCCATCGGCCGGAATCGTGCCGAGGCGCCGTTAGGCACGACAACCACTTTGCTCTCGGCTATCCCGTAAGCGTCCAGTATGGCCTTCCGCGAAAACTCGCTCACCGCCAGCACCTTCGCCGCCCGGCGCACCGTCCGTTTCACCGTCAGCCGCAACTGGCGCCGCCGGAACGGAGAGAAATACTGCGGATGCGAAAGATAGCTGACGTCGTGCACCGTCACCACCAGCGGAACACCCACGCAGCTAAGCGGAGCCGTGTACTGCACGTGCAACACCGCCGGCCGGTCCGCCTTCAGCCGCCGCGGCAAATCATAACCCAACCGGACATACGGATTTACCGAAACCACCCGCGTCTTCACCGCGGAAGGAATCTCTCCCGCTGCCGCGGGCCGCGAAATGTAGGCGTAAAACTCCGCGTCTTCGTCAAGCGAGGCAAAGCTCTGCAACAGATTCCGGACATAGGTCTCGTTGCCGGTGAGTTTCTGCCCAATCGCGTGCGCGTCAACCGAAAAACGCATGTGCTAGCTTCCAGTATAAGAATTCCGCGTCCCCCACGTTGGAACGGAAATCTCTGACGCTACGTGGCTTATCCCACGCAAGCCGTTTCGTCCAGTAAGCGCCATCCCACCTCCCAGGTGAACCGCTCTTCGTAAAATTTCCGGCCCCCTGCTCCGATCTGTTGCCGCAAGCCTTGGGATGTCAACAAAGCCGATACCGTTTCGCTGAATTGCGCGGGCGTATCCGCAATCAGCAGATGCTCCCCCGCCCGAGCGCCCAGCCCCTCCGCGCCCACGGTCGTCGAAACCACCGGAGCACCCGCCGCCCATGCCTCCAGAATCTTCACCCGCGTCCCGCTCCCCGCCAGCACCGGCACAACCACGACACGCACGCGCGCCAGTTCCCCGATCGCATCTTCCACCGGCCCCACTACTTGAATGTATTCTCCCGCCTGCACATATCTTTGAATTTCCGCAGGATTCTTGCCGATAATCCGCCACACCAAATTTGGCCATTTCGCCCGAAGCAACGGCCATACCTGGCCGGCGAAGTACCGCACCGCCTCCGTGTTCGGCTGATAGGCAAGGTTCCCGCTAAACGCAATCGCGTCTTCCTCCGCCCGCACCGGCGCCGGACGCAGTGGAATGGTATTCGGAAATATCGTCGTTCTCGCTCCCGGCGCCAGCCTCTTCACCGCCTCGGCGTCTTCCTCCGATGTCACCAGCACACGGCCGAACCGCGGCAGCAGTTCCCGTTCCAGCGCCTCGTATGCCCGCGCGAACCTCCGGAATCCCAGCCTCGCCGGACCCGCCGCCAACTCCGCTTCCCTGCCCTGTAGCACCGACTCCACGTTGTGCAGGTCCACCCACACCTCCTCGCAATGGGCCTCCAGCAGCGCCAGGTACGGAGCGCACCAAAAATGCTCGATCACCCCAAGCCGGTATCGCCGCCCCGTCAGAGTCCCGGCGATCTCGCGGTCGAAACCCCGAAACCGGTCCACCAGGGGCGGAACTCCCCGTAACGCCCGACCCGCGTTCCGCCAGATCCGCGCCGCGCCGTGCCGGGCGTGATAACTCAGCCGCAGCACGAACTTCTCTCCCTGCACCTCATTCGGAATCGCCAACGCCGGGTCCGCCTCGCCCGGTTGCTGGAACAGAATCAAATCCACGGGCCCGCGCCGCGCAAAATAATGAACCAGAGACGCGCTGCGCAGCGCCCCGCCTCCAATCGCCGGAAAGGGCGCCTCCGGCGATAGCACCAGCACACGCGCCGCCTCAGCCGCGCCGGAATCGCCGCTGCGCTTCGGCATACACCTCCCGCGTGAGTTCCGCCGTGCGCGTCCAGGAAAACTGCGCCGCCCGCCGAAGCCCGTTCTCTCGCCACGACCGGACCCACTCCGCATCGCCCGCCGCCCGCGTCATCGCCTCCACCCACGCCTTCCTGTCGTTGGCCTCCAGGCACAACGCACCCTCGGCCGCCACTTCCCGGATCGCCGCGTCCCGCGACGCGATCACCATCGCCCCGCACTGCATCGCCTCCAGCACCGGCAATCCGAAGCCCTCGTACAGCGACGGATAAACCACCGCCACCGCGCCCGCATACAACGCCGGCAACTTCTCCTCTTCCACCGGGCCGGCAAAGATCATGCCCGGCTCCTCGGGCAACGGGCCGAAGTCCCGCCGCACGCGCCCGGCCAATACCAGGTCCACCGCGTGCACCTTCCGCACCTCGCGCCAGGCCTCCATCAGCATCCGCAGATTCTTCCTCGGCTCGATCGTGCCCACAAACAGGAAATACGGCATCGCGGCCGCCGGCGCCTCCAGCGGATGAAACCGCGGATTCGCCCCATGCGGCACCGCCACAATCCGGCTCTCGGCAATATGAAATCGCTCCATCGCGGCTTTGCGCACCGCTTCCGTCGGCGTCACCACCATCGTCGCGCGCCCCAGTCGCAACAACAGCGGCGTGCGCCGGCGGATCCGCCCGGCATCGGTTTGCCACCGCGGGTCGAGCCACGGCGAAAGATCGTGAAGCGTCATTACGCTCGGCCGCACCGGCAGATACGGGACCGCGAAGTCCGTCCCATGAAACACTTCGATCTGATGCCTCCGGATCGCGCCCTGCAAACCCCACAGCCACCACCGCCGCTCAATCCGGTTCGCAGGTCCCTTGCCGCGCTTCAGGTTCGGAATCTCGTCCCCCGGATACGCGAAACGCTGGTCGGACAGCAGCCAGAATTCGTCCTCCGGAAAACGCGCCGCCAGCGCACGGCTCAGCTCGTGCGTGTACCGGGCCACACCACCGGTAACAGCGGTCAACGGCGTCGCGTCAATCCCGGCCCGCATCGTCGCTCGCGCGGCCCGGCCTGCTCCTCGCGCAAGCGTCGGTCACCCTCCGATGATACGATCTTGAGGGAGTAGCAAGAGGCCGCGGTCATGAACAAAGACGACATCATTCTCGCTCACAAGAGCTTCATTTTCCCCGCTGTTTTTCACTATTTCAAGGAACCCCTGCTCGTCACCCGCGCCAAGGACCAATATGTCTGGGACGCCGACGGCAACCAGTACCTCGACTTTTTCGGCGGCATCGTCACCGTCAGCGTCGGCCACTGCAACGACGAAGTGAACGCCAAGGTCCACAAGCAGATGGACACGCTTCAGCACGTTTCCACCGTCTTCGCCAACGCCCCTCAGGCCGAACTCGCCGCCAAACTGGCCACCATCACGCCCGGCCGCGCCCTGACCAAATCGTTTTTCACCAACAGCGGCACCGAGGCCAACGAAACCGCCATCCTCACTGCCCGCTGCTACACCGGGTCCACGGAGATGATCGCCCTCCGCCACGCCTACCACGGCCGCAGCGCGCTGATGATGACCGCCACCGCGCAAAGCCAATGGCGCCTCGGCCCCGTCCAGCCCGGCTTCGTTCACGCCCCGAACGCCTACTGCTACCGCTGCCCGTTCGGCCTCGAATACCCGTCCTGCGAGTTGAAGTGCGCCCAGGACGTCGAGGAAGTCATCCGCACCACCACCTCCGGCCGCATCGCCGGCATGATCGCCGAGCCGATCCAGGGCGTCGGCGGCTTCATCACGCCTCCGCCCGAGTACTTCTCCATCGTCGCCCGCATCGTGCGCAACTACGGCGGCGTCTTCATCAGCGACGAAGTGCAAACCGCCTGGGGACGCACCGGCGGCAAGTGGTTCGGCATCGAGCAATGGGGCGTCACGCCCGACATCATCACCAGCGCCAAGGGCCTCGCCAACGGCGCCCCCGTCGGCGTCACCATCGCCCGCCCCGAAATCGCCGACGCATTGAAAGGAGTCACCATATCCACCTTCGGCGGCAATCCCATCACCGCCACCGCCGCCAAAGCCGTGCTCGACTACATCGAGGAACACCGCCTTCGCGACAACGTCACCAGCGTCGGCGCCTACCTCCGCGAAGCCCTGCTCGCACTGAAGGAAAAACACCAGGTCATCGGTGACATCCGCGGCATGGGCCTGCTCCAGGCTATCGAGTTCGTCGAGGACCGCCGCTCGAAGAAACCCGCCACGCCGCTCACCCTCGCCGTCATGGAAGCCGCCCGCGACAACCGCATTATGATCGGCCGCGGCGGACTCTACGGAAACGTCGTGCGCCTCTCCCCGCCGATGAACATCTCGACCAGCGACGTCGACGAATTCGCCCGCCGTCTCGACGCCAGCATCACCGCCGCCGTCGCCAAATTCCAGCCGCAGGCCGTCTAGGGGAATTCTATGGACGAACGCGCTTTCTACAAAGAATCCCAAACCACCAAGGCTGCCTCGCTCAACTGCCCCTACTGCCGGACCTCGGAGACCTACCAACTGCGCTGGCTCGTCCGGACCAAGATTCCCAAACTTCCCGGGCACGCCGACGAACGCGACCGCGCCAAGTTCGCCAAGGCCGCCAGCTACATGGTCCTGCTCGATGACAAAGTCGGATGCAAGAACGTCCGCTGCCGCAAGCAATTCGAGATTTCGGGCATCAAAACCACCGCGTTCCTCTGATACCAGGCTCTCCGGCTAACTGGGTAAGCCATCGTTGCCGCCTTGTGATACTTTGTATGCGGCGCCATGAGCAGTAATCTGGACACTCTTAAAAGCGAAATCGAAGACTATCTCGCGCGGGAAGGCTTCATTGTTTATCACGGATACGCGCGCGGAATCGATCCGTCCCAGATGATTTATTGGGATACGGACCGCTATGAGGACTACCGCGCCTTCCTCGCCGTCGCTCACGCCATCGGCGTGAGCATGGTTGTCTTCCATCGCCGTGAAATGACCGGTGACATGATTAACGAAGCGCTCGATCGCCTGGAAAGCTCCGGCCTTGACCCCGACGACTATCGCCTCACCGAAAACCGTCTCGAGGAGTTGCGCCGTTACGAGGGCTTCACTTGCGCCATCGAACTTTCCTTCGACTACCAGAGCCGAGTCTACATCTACGAACGCCGCGCGCCCTGGTTCGATGAACTGACGGACATCATGGACGAACTCGAATACGGCGAGTCCGGCGGAGAAGAAGACGACGAGCCTCCGATGGGCGGCTACTACTCAAGGAACTGATCTCTCGCCAATGTCTGCGCGTTGGCTTTTGCGGGAGCCCGACCCGGAAACCGAGCACCGGCTCTCCCGACAACTGAATATCCATCCGCTCCCGGCGCGCGTGCTCGCCGCTCGTGGTATCGCCGACCCGGCCGCCGCCCACGCGTTCTTGCATCCGGTCCTCGATGGTCTGAACGACCCCTACTCCCTCGCCGGCATGAGCGATGCGGTGGCCCGTCTGCAAAGGGCCATCGGCGCCCACGAGAAAATCCTCGTCTTCGGAGATTACGACGTCGACGGCACCCTCGCGGTCGTCATTCTCGTCAAAGCCATCGAAATGGCCGGCGGCGCAGCCGAACCCTACGTGCCAAACCGTCTGCGCGAAGGATACGGAATGCGCTCCGATGCGGTCGCATCCGCCGCCGCATCGGGCTTCAAGCTGATCGTCAGCGTCGACACCGGCATCCGCGCCGCCGAAGCTGTGCACCAGGCGCGCGAACTCGGCCTCGACGTCATCGTCACGGACCATCACCTCCCTGGCGAAGAACTTCCCCCCGCCGTCGCCGTGCTCAATCCCAACCGCGCCGATTGTAGCTATCCGAACAAAAACCTCTGCGGCGCCGGCGTCGCCCTGCAACTGGCCCGCGCCCTTCTCTCGACGCTCGGCTGGACACCGCGCCGGCTCGATAACGTCTTCGCCTCATTTTTGAAAATGGCGGCCATCGCCACCATCGCCGACGTCGTCCCCCTCACGGGCGAAAATCGCATCCTGGTCCGCCACGGTCTCGCCGGCCTCGCCGATGTTCGCAACGCCGGCCTCCGCGCGCTGCTCGAAGTCAGCGGCATCGCCGCCGGTACGGCTCCCGAAGCCTCGAAGGTCGCCTTTCAGATCGGACCGCGCATCAACGCCTCCGGCCGCATGGACACCGCCGATCGCGTCATCGAACTCTTTCTCACGACGGACGCCTCCCGCGCCCGCACTCTCGCGGAGGAACTCGACGCAATCAACAAGGAGCGCCGCCATGCCGAGCACGAAATTCTCAAACAGGTTTTGAGCGGTCTCGAAGACGCATCCCTCGCCTCCCTGCCCCCCGCGCTCGTCTTCTCGGGCGACGGCTGGCACCGCGGCGTCCTCGGCATCGTCGCCGGAAGAATCACCGAGCGCTTCCATCGCCCCTGCTTCGTCCTCGGCGCAGAGGCCGGCGTCGCCACCGGCTCCGGCCGCAGCATTGAAAACTTCCACCTCCTCGAAGCGCTCGAGTCCATGCCGGATCTCTTTCACCGTTTCGGAGGCCACAAGCAAGCCGCCGGCGTCACGCTCGAGCCATCGCGCATCCCCGAGTTCCGCGAACGCCTCCAGGCTTACGCCGCCGCTCGCCTCACCCCGGAAGACCTCCTGCCCCTTCTCCGGCTCGACGCCGAGGCGCGCATCGAGGAATTTCACGAATCTTCCGTCGAGGCCCTCGACGCCCTTGCCCCCTTCGGCTTCGGCAATCCGCGCCCCGTGTTCTGGGTCCGCGGAGCCGAAGTCGCCGGCGCTCCGTCGCCCTTTCGCGAAAACGACCTGAAACTCACCCTCCGCCAGGGCCGCGCTTCCGCATCCGCCGTCGCCTGGGGTCTGGCCGCCCGCAGGGACGAGTTAAACCCGGGTGCAAAAATCGATGCCGCCATATCCGTCGAGCCCGACGACTACAGCCGGTCTCGCGGCTGGCCGGCTTGGAAGGCAACCCTTCGCGACTGGCGCCCGTCTTCGTGACCGAAGCCGCGTTATCCTAAGTAGGAGATTTCCCCCAACATGCTCTCGGTCGTCATCCCGATTCACAACGAGGAGCCGTCCATCCTGCCGCTCTATGACAGGCTAACCTCGGTCCTGGAGCCGCTTCGCCGTCCCTACGAAGTGATCTTCATCGACGACGCCTCCACCGACCGCAGCTTCGATCTCCTCGCCAATCTCGTCGAAACCGACGGCCGCTTGAAAGTCATCCGCCTCCGCCGTAACTTCGGCCAGACCGCCGCCCTCGCCGCTGGCTTTGACGAAGCCCAGGGCTCGGTCATCATCTCCCTCGATGGCGATCTCCAGCACGCCCCCGAAGACATCCCGGCGCTGCTCGCCAAAATCGACGAAGGCTACGACATCGCCAGCGGCTGGCGCAAGAACCGCGTCGACAACGCCATCACCCGCAAGCTTCCCTCCCGGATCGCCAACTGGCTCATGAAGAAAGTCTCCGGCGTGGAGTTGCACGACTTCGGCACCACCTTCAAGGCCTACCGCGCCGAAGTGATCAAGGAAATTCACCTCTACGGCGAACTGCACCGCTTCATCCCCGCTCTCGCCAGCTTCTACGGCGCGAAAATCGTCGAAGTCCCCATCCTCAACGTCCCCCGCTCGAGCGGCGCCTCGCACTACGGCATCGGCCGCACCTTCAACGTCCTATTCGACATCGTCACCATCAAATTCCTGCTCAAATATTTCACTCGCCCGATGCATTTCTTCGGAAGAATCGGCCTCGCCTCGGGCGCCGTCGGCGGCCTCATCCTGGCGTTCCTCGCGGTGGCGAAACTGTTCGGCCAGGACGTCATCGCCGAACACGGCCCTCTCATGTTACTTGGCGCACTGCTCGCCCTCGCCGGCCTGATGATGTTCTCCACCGGCTTGCTAGGTGAGGTTCTGATGCGTACCTACTTCGAAAGTCAGGGCCGCCGCATCTACGCCGTTCGCGAGGTTCGTTGCCGGAGGGAACCGGTCACTCCCGCCTAGGAGATGCCTTGCCTGCGCGTTTCTGTGCAGCGTCGCAGCCCCGATCGCGCCGAATGACGCAGGCGCCGTTGGCAAGCGCCACAACCCCTTTGAAATGAATCCTGGCTGCGCGCATGTTTTGGCCTGGTATTTGCCCCCTCTCTCGAAGTACCGTTAGATTTGCAGGAGATTTCATGCGACTTTCCGGTTTAATCCTGGCTGCCGTCCTGACGGCGGCGGCGCCCTCCACCCTCTCCGCGCAGATGGTGGCCGTCAACGGCGCTTCCTACAACCCCTCCGCTCCCATCGCGCCGGGCTCCTTCGCCTCCGTTTTCGGCACGAACCTCTGCGGCCAGACCATGCAGGGAACCTGGGTCAGCGCCGGACAACTCCCGCTCACCCTCGGCGGCTGCTCCCTCCAGATCAACGGCGCCGGCGCGATGCTGCAGTACGTCTCGCCGGGACAGATCAACTTCGTCATGCCGATGGGCGTCACCGCCGGCGAAGCCACTTACGTCGTCAACAACGGCTCCGCAACGCAATCCGGCAAGCTAACCGTCGGCACAGCCGGCCCCGGCGTATTCACCGCCATGGGCTCCGGCATGGGCATGGGCGCCATGCTGCTCGGCACCAACTTCACCATGGTCCCCTTCAGCCCCACCACCAACGGCCAGCCGACCCCCGTTTCCATTTTCATGACCGGGCTCGACCTTTCCACTCCCCCGCAGGTCAGCCTCGGCGGCATGCCGATGAACGTCACCTGGTTTGGCAACGCCCCCGGCTATGTCGGCCTGCAGCAGATCAACGTCACCGTCCCTGCCGGTGCGGCCGGCGCCGGACGCGCCCCTGTCATCGTGACCTCCGCCGGAGCCAACTCCAACGTGACCTTCATGCACCTGCTTCCCACCAACGCGATGATGCAGGGTATGCCCGGCTGGGGCTCGGCAATGATGGTCAACGAGAACATGCCCCGCCCGCGAGAAGCCAGTTTCATGACCTATAACGCGGCAAACAACACCATCCTGCTGACCGACGAGAACGATGATGCGGTTCGTGTGCTCACGCTCGGCGACACCAGCGCCACCGTAACCATCACCCTCCCCTCCGGCGCCCAGGCCCACGAGATCGCCGTGAACTCCGCCGGCAATATGGCGGCCGTAAGCCTGAGCGCGCTGAATTCCGTCGCCCTCATCGACTTAACCAAGAACCAGGTAACTTCCGTCATCGGCACGGGCACCTACCCAAGTGGCCTCGTCTTCGCCGGCACAAACCTGCTGGTCGCCAACGGCGGTTCCGGCAACGTAACCGTCATCGACACCGGCTCGGCTACCGTCGCACAGACCGTGCCCGTCGGCTTCGGCCCATCGGGCATTGCCGCCTCCGGCAGCACCGCCGTCGTCGCCAACACCCAGGCCGGTTCGGTCTCCCTCATCAACCTCTCGAACTACCAAGTCACCACGCTCCCTCTGGCCTCCGGTGCCCATCCCCGCGAAGTCGCCCTCTCAACTACGTTGAACAAGGCCGTCATCAGCATGCCGTTCGACGGCCAGTTGATCGTGCTCGATCTCTCCACGCAGGCGATGACCAAGATCACCTTCGACGCATCGGTCTGCCTCGGTCCCGGCGCCATCGCCGTCAACGGTACCACCGTTTATGTCGCGGGCCAGATGACCGGAACCGTTGTCGCCGCAGACCTCAATAGCGGCAGCATCATTCACTCCATGACCGTCGATCCCGGCCCGGTTTCTCTCGCCGTAGACACCGTTTCCAACAGCCTGCTCGCACTGTCGGAAGGCACGGGCGTGCTCGATGCCATCGACCTCGGCTCTTACACCATTACCTCGCGCATGAACGGTGTCGCCACCGAGCGCGTCGGCACGTTCCTCATGCCGCTGGTCTACTCGATTTCTCCCACCAGCGGCGCGCCCGGAACAACGTTTACCCTCACCCTTTCCGGTGCGAACCTGCAAAACGTCACCGGACTGGGCTTCTATCTCGGCTACGGCTACGGCGGCGGGATGATGGGCGGAGGAATGATGGGCGGCGGCGGAGCCGTTTCCGGTAACCAGGATTCCAACATCCAGGTATCGAACTTCCAGGTCAGCACCGACGGGAGCCAGATCACCGCCACCGTGAAAATCCTCTCCGCCGCCACGGCGGGTGTGCGCCAGATACGGCTGCAGTCCGGATACGGCCTCATCGCGCCGATGATGAGCCGCTCGCAGTTCACCGTCACCCAGTGAGCGCCGGCCGCCGGCGCCCCGGCCGCCCGTCACTCGTGATATGTTTCGAGTGACCATGAACAGCTCCATCACCCGGCGCGGATTCTGCTCGCTGGCCGCCGCGCCGCTGCTTGCTTCCGCCGGCTCAACACCCGTCCCCATCGGTCTCGAACTGTATTCGGTTCGCGACCGCCTGAAAGACGAGCTCGAACCCACCCTCCAGGCCGTCGCCAAGATGGGTTATCAAGTCGTCGAGTTCTTCTCTCCTTACTTCGACTGGACGCCCGAACGCGCCAAGCAGGTCCGCACCATGCTCGACAGCAACAACCTGCGCTGCCTGTCCACGCACAACGGCCCGCAGTCTTTCACCAGCGATGGCCTCAAACACGCCGCGGAGCTGAACAACATCCTCGGCACCCGATTCGTCGTCTTCGCCAGCGCCGGCAACGTCAAAACCGTCGACGGCTGGAAAAAAGTCGCCGAGACGCTCTCCCAGGCCGACGACAAACTGAAATCCTCGGGCCTCCACTCCGGCTATCACAACCACCAACTCGAATTCCGCAAGATCGACGGCGTCCTGCCCATGGCCGTCCTCGCAGAGAACACGCCATCCACCGTCATGCTTCAGCTCGACGTCGGCACCTGCGTCGAAGACGGAGTCAACCCCGTCGACTGGATCAACTCCCACCCCGGCCGCATCCGCTCCTGCCACCTGAAGGACTGGTCTCCCAAGGAAGGCTACAAAGTCCTGTTCGGCGAAGGCGTCGTGAAGTGGAAAGAGGTGCTCACCGCGGCAGCAAAGACCGGCGGCGCCCAGTACTTCCTCATCGAGCAGGAAGGCAGCCGGTTCAATTCGCTCGAAACCGCCCGCCGCTGCCTGGCCAACTACCACCAGCTCAACCTTAACCTCGCCGCCTGACCCGCGCCGGTCCTGGACTCCGGAAAGCCCCGGCCCGGGCCCATGCTATCGTGAGGGAAGTGTCTCTGCCGTTGAATTTTCAGGTAGCGCAGTATGAGGGCCCGCTCGACGTCCTGCTCGATCTGATTCGCAAGCAACAGATCAACATCTACGACATCCCGATCGCGCAGATCACCGCTCAGTATCTCGATTACATGCAGAAAGCGCTCGAAATGGATATCGAGTTGGGCGCCGAGTTCGTCTACATGGCGGCCACGCTGATCCACATCAAGTCGAAATTCCTGCTGCCGACGGATCCCGAACTGGAGAAGATTTCACCCACCGAGGACCCCCGAAGCGAACTCGTGGATCGCCTGCTCGAGCACGAACGGTTCAAAAACGCGGCGGAAATGCTCCACCAGAAGCGCCTCCTCGAGGAAGCCGTATGGTCCAACCCGCAGTTGGAGCACTTCGTCAGCGAAGACGATACGCCGGACCTCGCGGTGACACTCGTCGACCTTGTAAAGGCCTTCCAGCAGGTGCTCGAACGCACGCGCTCGCGGCCCGTTTACGACATCACCAAGGAAGACGTATCCATCCCGGACATGATCCGCTTCCTCGAAGCAAAACTGCGCCGCGCCCGCCCTTCCGACGATCTCTCCTTCGTCAGCCTTCTCGAAGCCCAGCACAGCCGCCGCGCCATGATCTGCCTGTTTCTGGCGATACTGGAGTTAGTACGCCGCCAGGCGGTGGTGCTCACGCAGGGCGAAGTCTTCGGCGACATCGGACTCAAAAAACACCCGGACTTCGAGCAGGCCATGGCAGAGGGCGCGCCCCTCGAATCGATCGAACAGGAATACAGCTAGAAACGCATGGAACCAGTGGAACCCCAGACCGCCCCGGTTGAGGCCGGAGAGCGGGAAACGGATGCTGCACCCGAACCGGCGCCCGCCGAAGAGGTTATCTCGGCGGAGTTGCTCATCGAAGACACCCGTCCCGGCGACGACGAAGAAGCCAAGGCAGCCCTCAAGGCCCTGATCGAGGCCGTCATCTACATCACCGACGAACCTCTTTCGGCCCAGCAGATCGCCGCCGCCATAGAGCAGCCGATGGAAAACGTCGTTAGCATCCTCGAGGAGCTTACACGCGACTACCAGCAGCCCTCGCGCGGCCTGAGCATCCGCGAGCTTGCCGGCGGCTACAAGATGTCAACCAAGCCGGAACACCATGAAGCCATCCGCCGCTTCGTGAAGAATCTTAAGCCGCCGCTGAAACTCTCTCTCGCCGCGCTGGAAACCCTCGCCGTCATCGCCTACAAACAGCCCATCACCGCGCCCGAGATCATGGAGATCCGCGGCGTGCAGGGCGCCGGCGTGCTCAAAACCCTCATCGAACGGAAACTCGTCGCCCCGGCCGGCCGGAAAGCCGTCGTCGGCAAACCGATCCTCTACAAAACCACCAAGGACTTCCTCATCCAGTTCGGCCTCAAGGACCTCAGCGAACTGCCTACGTTGAAGGAATTCGAGGAGCTCAACCGCCTCGCCGTCACTGAGCCCGAGGCGCCCGAAGCATCCCCCGAACCAGCACCCGAGGCCCCGCCGGAAACCCCAGCCGAACCGGCCGCCCAGGCCGCGCCCGAGGCGGAGCCCGAAGAATTACCCGCCGTCGAACCGGAGGTGGCTCCTCAGCCCGAAGCGGAGAGTCCCGAAGCCGCCGTCCAAGCCGAAGAACCACCCGCCGCTCCCACGGAGAACAACTAGCTTTGCCCGAAGAGCGCCTGCAGAAAATCCTCGCTCACGCCGGCGTCGCCAGCCGCCGTCACGCCGAGGAACTCATTACCGCCGGGCGCGTCCGGGTCAACGGCGTCGTTGTCACCGAACTCGGCGCCAAGGCCGATGTCGCGCGCGACCACATCAAGGTCGACGGCAAGCTCATTCACGCCCCCGAAAAATTCGTCTACCTCGCCCTGCACAAACCCAAAAACTGCGTCACCACCGTCTCCGATCCCCAGGGCCGTGAAACCGTCATGAAGTTCGTCCGCGGCGTCAAGGCCCGCCTCTACCCCGTCGGCCGCCTCGATTACGCAAGCGAGGGCCTGCTGCTCATGACCAACGACGGCGACTTCGCCAACAAGATCACCTCCGCCCGCAGCCACGTCGTCAAGGTCTACCACGTGAAGGTCAACGGCCCGCTCACCCCGGACCAGGAACAGCAGTTCCGCGACGGGATTCGCCTCGAAGGACGCATGACCGCTCCAGCCGGTCTCCGCTTGCTCCGCCGCGCCGAGAATCCCTGGTACGAAGTCAGCCTCGTCGAGGGGCGCCAGAATCAAATCCGGCTCATGTTCCGCCACTTCGGAAAACTCGTGGAGAAACTCCGCCGCGTCAAAATCGGATTCCTCGAACTCGGAAACCTGCCGCCCGGAGCGTTCCGTCACCTCTCGCCCGCCGAGGTCGCCCGCTTCCAAAAAACCCTGGCGCGCGAACACAACAGGACTCATGCCCCCGGAGAAGAATGAAATCGCGGACCTGCTCCGCACCAGCCGTGTGATCGCGGTGGTCGGCCTGTCATCCAACCCGCTGCGCCCAAGCCACGGCGTCGCCGGCTATATGCAGGAGCACGGCTACCGCATCATCCCGGTGAATCCCCAGGAAACCGAAGTCCTCGGGGAAAAAGCCTACCCAAGCCTCGAGGACGTGCCCGGAAAAATCGACATCGTCAATATCTTCCGGCGCAGCGACTTCGTCCCGCCCATTGTCGAGGATGCGATCCGGCTCGGCGCCCGCGCCGTCTGGATGCAGGAAGGCGTGGTCCACGAACAAGCCGCTGCAAGAGCGCGCGCCGCCGGCCTCATCGTCGTCATGGACCGCTGCATCCTCAAGGAACACCGGCGGCTGGCGCGCTGATTCCGCGCCTATAACCAATACTCCCAATGTTGTGTGGCGATCACGTACCCGCATAGGCACGCGTTGGTGACCGCATGGACCAGAATGCAGTCCCCCAGCGAACGCGTCCTGATCATCCAGGCGTTGTATATCAGCCCCGTCGCCAGACCCACATCCCAATACGGCCCGTGCTCGAGACCGAACAGCACCGCCGTCGCCAGAAAAGAGAACCAGCGAAAAGCCCCCAACGGTATCGCTTCGAAATCCGGCGAGATCAGCCACCGCATCAGCCAGGCCCGCCAGAACAACTCCTCGATCACCGGAACAATCAACACCGCCCGCGCGCAGCGCGCTAACAGGATCCACGGGTCGTGCCTCAGTTGCTCCGGAATCGAAATATGAATCATCCCGGTCAACTGATTCTGAAACAACCACGAGTCCCGATAGCCGTGAATCAGCACGTCGGGCGCGACCCAAAGCAGGAAAACGGCCACACCGACACACGCGCTCAGCAGAATCTGCCGTGCTTTGTAGCTCACCACATCGCGCGAAAAAACCCAGATCGCCACCGCCGGCACAATGAGCCGCAGAGGAGTATCTATCTGCGCCGGCAGCATGTCGCCGACCGGCAACAGCGCGAGGAAGAGCGCGAACGGCGCCACGTAGGCCACACTGGGCCGCTGTAACAGCGCGGAGAGCTTCACCGGGCAGAAGTCAGCTGGCCTTCGCCATCAGTTCCTTGATCCGGCGCTGCTCGTCCTGAGAAGGCTTTTCGCCCAAAGCCGTATCAAGTTCCTTCCGCGCCGACGTCTTGTCGCCCTTCTGCAGCAACGCCATCGCCAGGTGGATCCGGAATCGGGGGCTGTCGGGCGACTTCGTCACAAGGTCTTGTAACATCTGCAGACCCTCCTCCGTGAGGCCCTTCCGCGTGTAAATGTAGGCCAGCGTGTCCTTGATTTCGAGATTGTCCGGCAACTGCTGGCTCGCCCGCTGCGCCATCGTCAACGCCTGGTCCAGGTCGCCTCCCGATTCGGCGCTCATGAACGCGAGGTTATTCAGCGCTACCGCCTGGTTCGGGTCTATCTTCAGAACAGCTTCGTATTGCTGCCGCGCCTCCTCGTCCCGTCCCATGCTCTGATACACCATGCCCAATCGCAACGGCGCATCGATGCTGTTCGGCGATAGCTGGTGCGCCTTCTTCAGAGCCTCGACCGCAGGCTCCGCCTGCCCCGCGCGAAGCTCGGCTTCTCCCAGTCGCAGATACAGGTCTTCCGCCTTCGGGTTCGTTGCAATAAGCTGGTTGTAGTTCTGAATCGCCGGGCCGTACTTGCCCGCCATCGCCTGCGTGTTCGCCAGCATGAACCGGTAATAATTGCTATTCTTCCCCTTGGCCAGTGCGCCCTCGAGTAACTGGATCGCGTCCTCGTACTTGCCTTGGCGGTCCCTGGAGTTTACCAGGCCGGGCAGTCCCCGCTCGTCACCGGCCTTGATCAGGGCCTCATAGCCCTGGTCGGCGGCGTCGTATTTCCCTTCGAGAAAATTGACCGTCGCCAACTGGTAGATGGCGTCCCGGTCGCTCGGCATCACTTTCAGGAACGTCTCCAGGTCCTTCCGCGCGTCCTCGTACTTCTTCAGCGTGATCTCCGCCGAACTGCGCAGCATCAACGCGGGCAGATTCCCCGGCTCGTTCGACAGCACATCGGTCATCAGTTGCGCCGCCCGCGCCGGTTCCTCCCGGTAGATCGAAACCTGCGCCAGCGCAATCTGCGCCGCCGTGAATTGGACGCCCTGCTTGTCCTTGGCGACCTGAACCGCCTGCTCCATCTGAATCCGCGCCTGGTCCAGATCCCCCAGCAGAACCGACTTACTCGCGCTTGCCCGCTGTAACTGGTACTTAATCACGTACGCCCGGCCCAGAGTGAAGTGAATCTGCGCCAGGTTGGAGGCGTCGCTCTGCTTCGCCAATACTCCTTGCAGGTCTGAGATCGCGCTGTCCACATCCGGCAGCGTGTTCTTCCGCATGCGCAGCGCCGCCCGCATGACAATGGCATCCGTGTTCTTCGAGTCCTTCTGGATGATCTGGTCCACAAGCTTGGCCGCTTCATCCGGCTTGCCTGTCCCCGCCAGCGCCTGCGCTTCCGCCATCCAATATGTCGACTGCCGGTCCGGTTGCGCGCTCTCTCCCTTGTGATACTCGGCGAGTGCGGCATCAGGCTGCCGTGTACTCAGATAAAAGTTGCCCGCAATCAGGTAAGCATCCGGAATCGTTTGCGCCGATCCGGTCAGTTGATTGATCGTCGCCGTCTCCTTCTCGGTCTGCTTCGTCGCCAGGTAGAATCCCGCCAGTTGAGCCAGATAGTCGCCGTTCTTCGGGTTGTTCTTGCACTTTAACTTGAGAACCTGCTCGGCGTCAGCGGCCCGGCCGCTCCTGGCGTCATATTTGGCAAGAAAGTCGTATATGGGGCCGTAGTCCGGATGCGCCGCAATCAGCCGCTTCGCCATCGCCTCCGCCTCGTCCCCCTGTTTGTTGGCCACCAGGGTCTGGCACAGCGTCGCCACAAGGTCCGGTTGATTCGGCTTCACCTTATCGGCTGCCTCCAAAGCCACAATCGCGTCCGGCAGCTTCTGCTCGGTTAACGCCAGGTACCCCTTCAGCCTCAGCCCGTCGTAGGAATTCGCATCCTGCCTTAACAGCGTTGCATCAAGCGATTTCACTTCCTCCAGTTCAGGCTGCCTTTGCGGCGGATTTTGTATGTAACTGGCAAAGTACAGGTCCGCCAACTTCGAGGCCCCGTCAGTGTTTTTCGGGTCGATCTGCACCGCCCGCTGCAAGGCATGCGCCGCCTCGGAGAACCGCTTCTGCTTCAGATCCACCAGTCCCAGCTTGTAGTACGCGTCCGGGTTCTTCATGTCCTCCTGCAACGCGCGCCGGTACATGATTGACGCTTCCTTGTACTTGTCCCGCTCGAAGTACTTGTTCCCCTTCTCGACGTACTTCCGGCTGGCTTCCCTGGGATCCCGGTGGCAGCCGCCCAACACTCCCAGCAGCAGCAGGAGCCCGCTCCCGGTAACTACTCGGAGTTTCCTGACATTCATATCATCCATCATAGGCTCCTCTCCAGCGCTTGTCCGCCGCTACCCCCTTCTTCAACGGAATCGGCGAAACACCTTATTTTAGAGCAGCAAGCAAGCCGCCCGATTGCTTCAGCATCTGCAGCCGGGCCGCTTCCAGGTCCCGCTCCGCACCGTAATACGTCATCCACTTCTCCTCCTCTTCCACCCGCGCAAGATCCACCTGCTGCGATGTCGCCCGGCCCTCGTCCATCTGCGCCAGCAACACCGAAAGCTGTTCCCGCGACACCTCCAGGTCCAGTTTCGCCAGATTCCGCGCGTCCTGCAGGTCCTTCAACTGGGCATAGCTGCGCCGCGCTTCGAGCGATACCCGGTCGCGTTCCAGCTTCACCTGCTGCCGCAGTTTTTCCACATCCGCCTCCGCCTGCGCCGCCAGCGCGGAACTCGCCGACCCCACTAGCAGCGGCATCTCGATGTCGAATCCCAACTGTGCGTTGTTTCGCTGGAATTTTCCGAAATACGCCTGGTACGTACTCTTGGCAAACAGCGAATACTGCGCCACAAGATTGATCGTCGGCAGCCGCATCGCTTTCTGGCTGCGAATCTCGAGCGACTTAGCCGCAACCTGCGACTGCAGCGACCGGATCGTCCGGCTTGTCGACATCGCCTCAGCCACCGCCGCGTCCTCGCTCTCCGGCTGAGCTTTCGACAAAATCGCCGCCAGGGAATCGTCGTCGGCAATCGCCCGCACCAGGTCTCCCGGAGCATAGCCCAGAACCATCGCAAGCGATCCCTCCGTGTACGCCTCGTTCGACTTCAGCACGCCTTCCCGCTGAAGCGACCGCGCCAGATCGACATCCGCCCGCCGGCCTGCCAGTTCCAACTCCCGGCCCTCGGCCACCCGCGACGCCACCACCGCGCGAACCCGCTGATAGCTCTCCCGCTCCTGCCGCGCCAGCTCCACATTCCTGGCGGCCTGCTCGGCGTCCAGAAACAGCGTCGCCGTTCGATAAACAATGTCCTCCGTCTTCGCTTCCGCATCGAAGCCCGCGCCCCGCGACGTCTCGCGCGCCTCCGCCAGAGCGTAGCTCTTGCTCCGGTTGTAGATCGCCATGTCCGTCCGCATCTGGATGATCGATGGCGCCGCGCCGTCAATCGTGTTCGGATAGCCGTAGGTGTAAGCCGCCCCGCTTCCCGTGTAAACCTTCGGGATGAACGGATCCTTCGCAAGCCGGACGCCATACTGCGCTTTCTCTTCGTCAAGCCGCGCCATGATCACTTCCGGATTCTGATGTAGCGCCAGGTCAATCGCCTGCTTGAGCGTGAGCTCATGCACCTCAGCGCGCAGCAGACAGGGGATAAGAGCAAGAAGCCACAGCCGTTTCATACCCCTTCAGAGTACCTTGCTCTGACTCGAACGGCGCAGCAAATTCCGGGCTTTTGGTGGGCGCGCAGGGACTCGAACCCCGGACCTCTTCCGTGTGAAGGAAGCGCTCTAACCAACTGAGCTACGCGCCCGGCGGGGAATTTCCAGTTTACTACGGCCCACAGACCCCCTGCTCAGCTTCTATGCCGGTCCAGAATCTGTTCCCGCCAGAAATTCGGCAGCCCCGGCACATCCAGCGCCCGCCGGATCAAGTCCCGGTCCTCGCTCGCCCCCGTCGCCAGCCGCACAAGGTCCAGCACGCTCACTCCGTCCCCCTCCGGCCCGTCCACGCGTTCGATCCGGTCCCCGGCCGCAATCACGCCCTCCGCCACTACCGACATGTAAAATCCCGTCCGCCCGCTGTCCAGAAATTGCAGCGGAAACTCCCGCCGCCGCATCTTCGTCGCCAGCTTAAAGCACGGATATCGCGGCTGGGTCACCCGCAACCGCGCTCCCCCCAAGGCAAACTCGTCGCCGATCCTGACCTCCGCCTCGCTCAACCCGGAGGTCGTCAAATTCTCCCCAAACGCACCCCAGCCAAGCTCCACATCCGCCAACTGCGGCCCCCAGAACCCGTAATGCTCCGACGGATATGCATACACCGCCTTCAGCAACCCTCCGTGCACCCGCCGGTCCGCCTGCTCATCCCCATCCAGATTCAGTTTCCGCGCCATCACCGGCCCATCCACCGGCCGCTTATAGATCCCCGTCGACACAGGCTGCCCTCGCAGAGTCCAGTGCGGCTCCGCCCGCCCTACGTTCAGCGATATCAGTCTCGCCCCGTCCATCGCCCGTTCCTCCCCAGCATACCGCCCGGGTTTCTCCATGCCCCCACCGCCCGCCGCGCTATAATCGCCCCCGCATGACCGTTCACGAAACGCACCTCCGCGTGCGCTACGCCGAAACCGACCAGATGGGCCTCGTCTACTACGCCAACTATTTCGTCTGGATGGAAGTCGGTCGCGCTGAATACTGCCGCGCCGCCGGCATCGTCTACCGCGACCTCGAACTCGAAACCGGCCTCTACCTCGCCGTCGCCGGCGCCCAGTGCCGCTACCTCGCTCCGGCCCGCTACGACGAAGAAATCTCCGTCCGCACCAACATCGGCAGCGCCAACCGCCGCATGGTCGAATTCCAATACGAGATCCGGCGCGCCGCGAACCTGCTCGCCACCGGCTCCACCCGCCACATCTTCCTCAACCGGAATATGAAGCCGGAAAGCCTCCCCGAACGCTACTGGCCCGCCTTCGGCATCCCCCTCAAGGACCGAACTTGACGTTCGTATCCGCGCCAAACTCGTGATAGTTCCGGAACTCGATCACGTTCCGCGTGCAGATCGGCGTGCCCCGCTGGCACATCAGCACCTCGGAACGCACCGGCAGCACCACCCGCTTCGTCCCGATCGCCACAAAATCGTAATCCACCGCCGTTTCCGCCGTGTCCAGCGGAAAATCCTTCGGCAGCCCGACCGCTGACGATTCAATCCGCAGCGTCTTGCCCGTCTGCTTGTCCACCCAAACCGACCCGCGCGACGCCGGATTGTACTTCTGCCCCGTCGCCTGAATCGTCCAGTGCGAAGTCGCCTGCTCAATCGTGTAGTCGTAAACCGCCGACGAAAGCCCGTGAATCTGCGTCTCCGTCGCATAGTGGAACCGCGCCGCGGTCGATGGATCGTAGATGTCCCGCAGGATCGTCCCAAACTCGCCCTTCGACCACGCCCCGTCCCCGCCTTCGAAGAAATCCTTCATCGGCTTCCCGTTGTCCGAGATGTTCTGATAACTCTCTTTCCCGTCCTCGTAGATCACCTTCGCCGACACGACGTCTTGCGCCGTCCACGATGCCGGAGTAGTCTGGCTCACGTATCGCGTCGTGAACTGCTCGCAGATAAAATTGGGCAGTTTCTCCGTGGTGTCGAACGCCACTTCTCTCGCCTTTTCGATTAACGCCGCGCGAGGGTCCAGGATCCGCGGCGGAGGCGCTGCCGTTCCCGCCGCCGGCGGACCGGGGTCGAACGGCTTGTCCGGCGGCGTCAGCCCAGGGCGCGGATAGTTGGCCGCCGTCTGCGCCGGAGCCGCGCTGGCGTCCTGCGCCACCTGGTTCTCCAGGTCATGGTCGTGCGCCGACGGCTTCGGCTTTCCCCGGCGTAAAACCGGCGCGTTATCGTCGTCATCCGTGTCCGGCGTCACCACCGTCGTCGGCGGGGCCGGGCCAGCGGCTGCCTCCTGCTGTGGCGCCGATGAGGGAGCCGCCGCCGGCGCGGCACTCCCTTGCGGTCTCGGCATCGGCGGCGGCGCGCTTCGCGCCATCGTCGGACTGTTCGACGCCTGCTTCGTGTCGGATGCCGAAAGCTGGACCGTCTTGGCCAAATAGTGCCCCTTCTCGTCCTGCGTCGACGTCACATCCACCCGCTTGCCCGCCTGAAACACGTCCGCCTTGGCTTCCTTGCCTTGCTCGTCCAGATATTTCGTGTCGTTGTCCAGCTTGAAGGTGAACGTCCGCTTGTCCGCCGTATCTACCAGCAGTTCCCGGCTTTTCTTCTGCTTAATGACGCCGCTCGTCTTCTGCGTATCTTCATCGTTCTGATTTTGGTCGTTTTTCTTTCCCTTCTTGTGCGGAAACGGAAGTCCCACCTCCGCACCCGGCGGGTACATCACGGGCGGATACCCACCCGGATAAGTCCCCGGCATCGGCCCGCCAGGATAGGGCCCTCCAATGACTTGCGCCTCGGCCGGCGCCAGCGCCAACATGGCGCCCGCAGCCAGGCGCGCAATCCGTCCACCCATGCACCTCATGACGTCACATCGTCGTCAAGAAGTTTCAATTTCCCTTCGAGATACGCCAGCGAGTCCAGCAATACCTTCCGGTAACGCGGATGACTCGCCTTTTCAAGATCATTCAGCACCCTCCGCCGGGACAACTCAAGGCTGTCCCTTTCCCGCGCGCGGGCTATCTGCGATTCGCTGAGGTCGAGCGCAGCGCTCCTGTCACGAGCGCTTTCAGTGGACTCGACCTGCATCTCCACTGACTTGCTTTCCCAACCACGAGCCATGTTGGCACCTCTGGATTGCGGCCTCTTTATCTAGGGCAGGCCGCGGCGAAGCCCGGTTTTCCGCTTCTAAGTATACGTCTACATCGAATCGGGTACAATCCACCCCACCCGGACTTCGCACAACCTCGAAACGGCACACGACGTGCAAGAATTTTCGTAGCGCCACGAGGGACATCCCTATGAAAATTCTATTGGCAGTAGATGGTTCCAAATTCAGCCAGGCCGCCATCGACGAGGTCATCCAGCGCTCCTGGCCCCCACACACCGAAGTCCGGATCCTTTCCGTGGTCCATCCCTTCCCGTTTCCTCTTCTTCCGGATCCCTTCAACGTAGGCGCCGCCTGCTACTACGACTCCCTCAAGGAAGAACGGAAGCGCGCCTCGCGCGACATCGAGGACGCAGAGAGACAGATCCGCGAAAAAGCGCCCCACCTCACCGTCGCCTCCGAGCGCCTCGAAGGCTCGCCCAAGAAAATGATCGTCGAAGAAGCGGAACGCTGGGGCGCGGATCTCATCATCGTAGGAACCCACGGCCAGGGCGGCGTCACGCGCTTCCCCCTCGGCTCCGTCGCCCAGGCCGTCGTCGCCCACGCCCCCTGCTCGGTCGAAGTCGTCCGCCACCTGCAAGCCGCCTGAAGCCGCCGCCCGCGCCGGCCCGTCCCCACGTCGATATACTGGCTTGTCATGGCCTGGTTCGCCCCGTCTCCTCAAGTCTTCGACGCCGTCGTGGTCGGCTCCGGCGCCACCGGCGGCTGGGCCGCCAAACAACTCACCGAAGCCGGCCTCACCGTCGCCCTCCTCGAAGCCGGCAAGAAAGTCACCCCCCGCGATTTCACCGAACACAAACAGCCATGGTCGGTCCCCTACCTCGGCCACTCACCCCGCATCGCCGAACAACGCCCCATCCAGATCACCTGCCCCGCCTGCAATGAGTTCAACTACAAGTGGTTCGTCAACGACCTGGAAAACCCCTACACCCAGGCCAAGCCCTTCCATTGGATCCGCCAGCGCGCCCTCGGCGGACGCTCGCTAAGCTGGGGCCGCCAGAGCTACCGCCTCAGCCCCATCGACTTCAAAGCCGCCTCCCACGACGGCTACGGTGACGATTGGCCCATCACCTACGAGGAGATGGTCCCCTACTACGAACGCGTCGAGCGCTACGTCGGCATCTCCGGCCAGGCCGAAGGCCTGATGCAGCTCCCCGACAGCATCTTCCTCCCGCCCATGCCCATGACCTGCGGCGAACTCCAGCTCCGCAAAGCCGCCATGGAGAAAATGAAGCGCGTCGTCACCATCGGCCGCGCCGCCATCCTCACCCAGGCGCATAACGGCCGCGCGGCCTGCCACTACTGCGGCCCCTGCGAACGCGGCTGCATCACCTCTTCCTACTTCAGCAGCGTCACCACCACCATCCCCGACGCCCTCCGCACCGGCCGTCTCACCCTGCTCACCGACTCCATCGCCGCCCGCGTCAACTCAAAAGACGGCAGGGCCACCAGCGTCACCTACATCGACTCGAACACCCGCGAAGAACACGAAGCCCACGGCAAGGTCATCGTCCTCTGCGCTTCCACGCTCGAATCGACGCGCCTGCTCCTCAACTCGAACCTCGCCAACTCGAGCGGCGTCCTCGGCCACTACCTCATGGACAACATCTTCCACGGCGCAGCCGACGGCATCCTCCCCACACTCGAAGCCCGCCCCTGGATCGGCCCGCCCCGCCGCCCCAATGGCATCTACGTCCCGCGCTTCCGCAACGTCACCGAAAAATCCACCAACGGCTTCATCCGCGGCTACGGCTACCAGGGCGGCAGCTCTCCGGCCTTCGATTTCGGCGCCCCCGGCTTCGGCCAGGCGTACAAAGACGCCGTCCGCAAAGGCCTCTACCGCATGTCCCTCGGCCTCTGGGGCGAAAGTCTCGCCCGCCGCGAAAATCACGTCG
>JAKAJI010000296.1 GCA_021813825.1 Acidobacteriota bacterium
CGCACCGCGCTCGCCCTCATCCGTACCGGCCTCGCCTTGTTCACCCTCGGCGTCACGTTTCTGCGCTATTTCGGCGTCTCGCGATGGACCATCTTCGACGCCGCCTTGATCCTCCTCAGCTTCGCGGCGCTCTCCTGGGGTGGCTCTGTCTACCGTCGCGCCCTCTCCTCGGAGCGATCTCTTCAAACCTTGATCTCATCCGACCGCGCCCTCTGCCGCGCTCTCACGCAATCGGGTACGTAACGCATCGCCTCCGGGCTCCGGCCGAACCCATAAAATCCATACAGCGCCCGCACCCCGTTTCCGAACCCAATGCGCACGGCTTCCTGCTGTCGCTTCCCGCTCCCCTTAGCCAAAACCGTGTTCCCATCAGACGCTTCCGCCAACCCCCCTCGCCGCCCGACGAGTCCGCTCCGCCCTCCCGCCCTCCCTCGCTTCTTGACCCTCGGCCAACCGCCCCGTACGATAAAGGCGGCTCGAGAAATTCGTAGCCGGGAGGTCTTATCATGCCTGCCATCTCCGCCGAAACGCTGGCGGAAGAAATGTACCAGTTAGTCGCGCAATACGCCGGAAAGAAGAATCTGAAAGCGGGCGACCTGACCAAGGAGATGATCAGCCGCCACGGCGCAGATTGCACCAAGGACGACTGCAAGCACGCCATCCGCCTGCTCATCGATTCCGGACGTTGCGTGTACAGCTATCTCGGCGGTTCCTACATCCAGTTACCGCCGTCGCCCGACACCACCCGCCTATGAACCCAGCGGGAAAGGCCGCCCTCGCCGGTGGGCCTCCGCGTCTGATCGTCGCCGGGCTTTCGGGCGATTCGGGAAAAACCATCGTATCCATCGCGCTGCTGCTCGAGGCCAGGCGCCGCGGTCTCCCTGTCCGCGCCTTCAAGAAAGGCCCGGACTACATCGATGCCGCCTGGCTCGCCTGGGCCAGCGGTAGCCCCGCCCGCAATCTCGACACCTTCCTCATGGGCTTTGAGCGGCCCGCCCGTTCCTTCGCTCTCCACGCCGTCCCGACCGGCTGCAATCTCATCGAAGGCAACCGCGGCCTCTACGATGGCGTCGACGCACTCGGCTCGCACAGCACCGGCGCTCTTGCCAAGTCACTCCGCGCTCCCGTCGTTCTCGTCCTGAATGCAACCAAGATGACGCGCACCGCCGCCGCCCTCGTGCTCGGCTGTCAGAAACTCGATCCCGAAGTGCCCATCGCCGGCGTGATCTTGAATCAGACCGCCGGCCCCCGCCACGCCGGCATTCTCCGTGACGCCATCGAAAGCACTTGCGAAATTCCCGTGCTCGGCGCGATCCCCAGGCTCAACGCCGCCCTCCTCCCCTCGCGCCATCTCGGCCTCGTTCCCCCCGCCGAGCACTCCGGCGCCTCAGTCTTGGCCCGAAATCTTCTCGATGCCATACGCTCCCATATCTGCTGGGACCACCTTTTCGAAATCGCGAACTTCGCCCCGGCCCTGGACGCTTCTCCCCTTGAACTCACCCACCGCTGCTACGCAACCCGCCTCAGGATCGGATACGTCACCGACTCAGCTTTCACTTTCTATTACCCGGAAAATCTCGAAGCCGTCGAGCGCGAAGGCGCCGAACTCATTCCCCTCTCGGCTCTTTCCTCTCCCGCCCTCCCGGATTCGCTCGACGGCCTCTACATCGGCGGCGGCTTCCCCGAAACTCATGCCGCAACCCTCGCGGCAAATACCGGCTTTCTCAACTCCATCCGCCGAGCCGCCCGCGACGGCCTTCCCATCTACGCCGAATGTGGCGGCCTCATGTTACTCGCCCGCGGCCTCCATTGGCGATCCCAGCGCTCCGAAATGGCCGCCGTTCTCCCATTCGACGTCGAAGTCTACCCTTCGCCCCAGGGCCACGGGTACACCGAACTCTGCGTCGATAAGCCGAATCCCTTCTTCCCTCACGGCTTTAGGATGTTGGGCCACGAATTTCACTACTCGCGGATCCTCGCCGGCGAAACTAACTCGCCCTCAACGGTTTGCGCTCTAAGTAAGGGAGAAGGTTGTTTCCAACGCCGCGATGGCATCGTCGCCAACAACGTCTGGGCCAGTTATACCCACTTACACGCGCTGGCTACGCCGGAATGGGCTCGGGCTTTCTTGTCCGTCGTCCGCCGTCGCGCTCCTGTGGCGGCGTAGGCCGCGTCGGTGCTTCTTCGTCCGGAACAATCTCCACCGGCAGCCGTCCGGTAAACGCCGTGATCTGGTCGCACGAGAAGGGAATCTGGATCGTCCCGGTGAATCCGCCGCCCAGCGGCAACGAAACGTTTCGGTTCTCCCGAACTCCGAGTAAAATCCGCACGCCCGCCGCCCGCGGGTCGCTCGCCAGCGCCTTCACCAGTTCCGGTTCGTCCGCCGCCACCCTCTCGCCCACGATCACAAGCGCCGGCCGGAACACCGAAATAATCGCCGACGCGTCATAACCGTTCCGCGCGAACCGGCACGCCAGGCACCCATCCGGATGCCACGCAATCGCCTGTATCAATGCCTCATCCCGCGTCACGATCAGCACATTCGTCGGCTGCCCATGGACCCGCCGGTAATACGGACATTCGTTGCACGGCCCCGAACAGAAGCTCTTCGTGTGTCCGGCCCCGTGCACCACCCTCACCAGCTCAAAACACCACGCCGCATGTATCTGATAAGCCACGCAGTTGCGGCAGCCCTCGCGCAAACTCTCGCTCATGTACTCCCAGCACCGCATGGGATGCGCACTGTTCAGTGCCACCGGTCCCGCGGCTTTTGCACCCGTAGCCTCGCGCTCACTCGTTTTCGGCAGGAAAGGGGCCAGATGCTGCTCGTCGACGCGATAATGGCCGCCCGCCGTCCGCGTCGCCTCAAGCCGGCCTTTCTTGATCCACTTCAGGACGGTATCGGGTTTGACCGAGCATAACTCCGCTGCCTTACCCGTCGTAAGCATTCGGACTGACATCGTCCGACCTCCTCGTCCCCCAACGGCTTCATTATTTGTCCGGAAAAGCCGGAAGTCAAGCAGCGCCCATCCGGAATAAGTTCCCTCCGCGGGGATTTTATGGATTCGTCCCCGACTTAGACCGTTCCTACACCCGGGAAACTTTCAACGTTGTTGACGAATCTGGATCGGGCCTATCCTGGGGACGCAAGATCTTGAGGCAGGCGCTGGCTCGCGCTGAGCCGGCAGAAATTGAACTAGGTCAAATTAAGCCAGATCGAAATTAGGAGGTTCTGCAATGAGGAGTCTCATCCGTCCGCACGGCGGCGGAGATTTGAAGTGTTTGCTTTTAGAAGGAAAAGCCCGGGCCGAAGAGGCCAAACGAGCCGCGCACCTGAAACATGTGCCGATGACCAGTCGCGAAACGGGCGACCTCATCATGATGGGGATAGGGGCCTTCACTCCCCTCGAAGGTTTTATGGGTCACGACGATTGGCTGGCCTGCTGCAACACTTACAGCCTGCCCAGCATGAAAAACCTGTTCTGGCCCATCCCCATTACCCTGTCCGTCGAAGAAGATTACTCGAAGTCCATCGCCGTCGGCGAAGATGTCGGTCTCTGGGACACCGAAACCGATTCTCTCCTCGGCACCATGCACGTCACCGAGAAATACAAGATTGACAAAGAACACGAATGTAAGCAGATTTTCCGGACTACCGACCCCAATCACCCCGGCGTCCACAAAGTCCTGGACCAGGGCGCGGTAAATCTCGCCGGCCCGGTGAAGGTGATCTCCGAGTCCTACTATCCGGAGATGTTCAAAGGAATCTATCAGCGGCCCGCCGAAGCCCGCGCCGCGTTCGCCGAGCGCGACTGGTCCACCGTCGCCGCTCTCCAGCTCCGCAACCCGATGCACAATTCCCACGCCTACCTGGCCTGGATCGCCATCGAGGTCTGCGACGGCGTCTACATCCATCAGCTTGTCGGTAAACTCAAACTCGGCGACATCCCCGCCGACGTCCGCGTCAAAGCCATCGATGCGCTCGTCAACAAGTACTTCCGCAAGGACCGCGTCATTCAGGGCGGCTACCCCATGGACATGCGCTACGCCGGCCCGCGCGAAGCCCTGCTCCACGCCGTCTTCCGCCAGAACTACGGCTGCACCCATCTGATCGTCGGCCGCGACCACGCCGGAGTCGGCGACTACTACGGCCCCTTCGACGCCCAGAAGATCTTCCAGGAAATTCCACCCGACGCGCTGCTCCTCCGGCCGCTGTGCATGGACTGGACCTTCTACTGCTACGAATGCGGAACCATGGCCTCCATGAAAACCTGCCCGCACGAATCCAAGGCCATCATCGACGAAAACGGCAACTATAAGGGCGGCGCGCGCCTGCTCCTCTCCGGAACCTTGCTCCGGAAACTGATGAGCGAGGGCAAACCCGTTCCTCCGCAATTCTCGAAACCGGAGGTCATCGCGATTCTCAAGGATTATTACGACCACTTAGAAGAAAAGGTCGACGTGAAACTCCACGGCTACGCCACCGGAGTCACGCCGGAGCGTAAGTAGTCCAACTCATCATGCAGAAGGGCGATATGCAGCCGGGATCCGCCACGTTCGGACAGATCGCAATGGCGCCTTTCTGCATTCCTGGCCCGGCGCCAGTCGGGCCGGGACTCGGCGGCGGATTCCTCGAGGCCACCTGCCCAGCTCTGCCTCGGCCCAGGGGAACCCGCTGCCGGTTTTGTCCTCCACCGCGTGCACAGGAGGCCGCATGACGCCCCTCGCCCCATCGGAACGCCAACGTGCCTTCACCATCGCCAAGAAGCAAGACGTTGTCGAAAAACAGCGTCTCCCTGTCCGCTATCACGTCGAAGATGCCGATGTAAGGGAACGCCCCCGCCGCTTTCTCGAAGCTTTCGCGGCCATCCTAAAGCATTCAAATTATCGCGTCGCCCTCGAGCAGTACTTACGCGTCGCCGCCCGCTGCTCCCGCTGCACCACGAACTGCCAGGTCTTCCTCGCCACCGGCAACGACCACGACATCCCCTGTTACCGCTCCGAACTGCTGCTGAAGGTCTACCGGCGGCATTTCACCATGGCCGGCATCCTGCAGGGCCGTCTGCTCGGCGACCCCGGCCTCACCGACCCAGACATCCAGCGCATGGCCGATACTTTCTACGACTGCACAGCCTGCCGCCGCTGCAGCCTCGAATGTCCCATGGGTATCGATCACGGCCTGCTCACCCACCTCGGCCGTTACATCCTCTCTGAAATCGGCATCGTCCCCCGCGCCCTTGCCGTAAGTGTCCGGGAACAACTTACCGGCGCTTCCGGCAACACGTCCGCCGTCCCGCTCCCCGCATTGCAGGACACCCTGGAGTTTCTCACCGACGAACTTCGCGACGAGAACGGAATCGAAGCCTCTTTCCCCATTGACCAATTCGACGCCGAATATCTCTTCCTCGCCCCGGTCTCCGATTACATCATGGAAGCCGAAACCATCATGGGAATCGGCGCCCTCTTCCATGCCACGGGTGACAGTTGGACCATCGGCTCGGCGTACTTCGACGCCATCAATTACGGCCTCTTCTATAACGACCAGATCCTCGAACACGTACTCCACAAAGTGGAAGCTGAAGCGACCCGCCTCCGGGCCCGCAAAATCCTCATCGGTGAATGCGGCCACGCGTCGCGCTGCGCCAAGAACTTCTATCCGGCCTACTGTCTCGAATCGAAAGCTCTCCCCGTCGTCAACATCATCGAGTACGCCCATCAGGCTTGGAAAAGCGGCCGCCTGAAACTCAACCCCCAGGCCGTTCTTGAGCCCGTAACTTACCATGACCCCTGCAATCTTGCCCGCTCCGGTTGGATCGTCGATCAACCCCGCGTACTCATCCGCGCCTTCTGTCCCAACTACGTCGAAATGACCCCCAGCGGCCGCGAAAACATCTGCTGCGGCGGCGGAGGCGGCGCGGTCTCGCTCGACGAAACCCGCCCCTACCGCACCCTCGTCGGCGGTCGCGCCAAAGCCGAACAGATCCGCGCCACCGGCGCAAAAATCTGCATCGCCCCCTGCGCAAACTGCAAAAAACAGTTGCGCGAACTCATGGAAGAACACAAAGTCGACTGCCGCATTGTCGGCCTCCATGACCTGTTGTACAAAGCCATCGTTTATGAATAAAGTCGCTATTCAGTGGAGGTGACGCGTAAGTGGATACCTGGGTCGAGTTCGGACGCGGGCCACTGTTTCGGCTCGCTTTCTCGCTGATGCTTCTCGGCCTTCTCCGGGCCGTCCTTCTAACGCTCCAAAACATTGCCGAGGCGTGGTCCCGCTGTGCTGATAAGTCGCTCAACATCAAATCCATCGTCGCCGAAACGCTCGCCTGGCTCCTCCCCGCCG
>JAKAJI010000018.1 GCA_021813825.1 Acidobacteriota bacterium
CGGCGCCGACACCGAAATCACCGGCACCATCCCTGCCACCGTCTCCGATTTTAAGATCGACCCGCCAAGCCTCCTGGCCATGCCCATCAAGAACGAAATCCCCGTTAAGGTGGACACGACCTGGAAGAAGATGTAACCGGGCCCGCCACTACTGCAGCGGCAAGCCCTCCTGCCCGTTATCGCCGTTGCCGTTCGCTTCCGGCTCCGGAATCACGCTCGCCGCGGCCACCTGGTCGTTCTCTTCCATCCGGACCAGCCGCACGCCCTGCGTCGACCGCCCGGCCTGCCGGATCTCCGACGACTCGATCCGGATGATCTTACCCTCCTTGGTGATGATCATGAGGTCCGTGTCTTCCTTCACCGACAACACATCCACCACCTTGCCGACCTTGTGGGTCGTCTTCATGTTGATTACGCCCTTGCGGCCCCGCGAAGTCAACCGGTAGTCACTCAACGGCGTCCGTTTCCCGTATCCGTTCTCCGAGATCGAAAGAATCAGGCCTTCCTGCTCGACCACTTGCACGCCAACCAGGTAGTCGCCTTCCTCCAGGTCCATCGCCCGCACGCCGCGCGCCGCGCGTCCCATCGGACGGACTTCCTCTTCCGAGAACCGGCTCGCCATGCCTTCATGCGAACCAAGGAAGATGAAGTTACTCCCGTTGGTCAGCCGCGCCGCGAGTAACTCGTCACCCTCGTCAATGTTAATCGCGATGATGCCGCGCGACATCGGGTTGTCGAACTCCGTAAGTTCGCACTTCTTGATCACCCCGTGCTTGGTCACCATCACGATGTACTGTCCCGCCGCGAACTCCTTCACCGGCAGGAACGCCGTGGGCGCTTCGTCCGGCTGAAGGTGAATCAGTCCGGAAATATGCTTGCCCTTGCCCGTCGTCCCGGCATCCGGTATCTCGTAAATCTTCAACCAATAAACCCGCCCCTTATTTGTGAAGATCAGCAAATAAGAATGCGTGGACGCGATCACCAGCGACTCCACCACGTCCTCGGCCCTCGTCCCCATCCCGATCCGTCCCTTGCCGCCGCGCGTCTGCCGCCGGTACGTATCCACCGCCGTCCGCTTCAGATACCCGCCGCGCGTCACCGTCACGGCGACGTCTTCCATCTGCACCAGGTCCTCGAGCCGGATCTCGCCCGTGTCCTCGATGATCTGTGTGCGCCGCTCGTCGCCGAAGTCCTTCCGGACTTCCTTCAGTTCCTTCGAAATTACGCCCTTCAGCACCTTCTCCGAACCCAGAATCTCCACGTATTCGGCGATCTGCTTCTGGATCTCGGCCAACTCGTTCAGGATCTTCTCCTGCTCCATGCCGGTCAGCCGCTGCAGTTGCAGTTCGATGATCGACTGCGCCTGCCGCTCCGTGAATCGCGGACCCGTGGCCTCCACCATCGCCGCATACTGCTTGGCTTCCTCCGGCGTGATGAACTCCATCAGTCGGTCCCGCGCCTCGCGCGGCGTCTTCGAATCGCGGATCAGTTGAATCACCGCGTCCAGGTTCCGCAGCGCGCGCTGGAAGCCCAGCAAAATGTGCTCGCGTTCGCGCGCCTTGCGCAGCAGGTAGTTCGTGCGCCGCCGCACTACGTCCACGCGGTGGTCCAGGAACCGGCGGATCGCCTCCGCCAGGCCCATCTCGCGCGGCTGCCCGTTCACGATCGCCAGCATGATCACGCCGAAGTTCACCTGCATCTGCGTGTGCTTGTACAGGTTGTTCAGCACGATCTCGGACTGCTCGCCGCGCTTCAGTTCGAACACGATCCGCATGCCGTCGCGGTCGCTCTCATCGCGAATTTCGCTGATGCCTTCGATCTTCTTCTCGTTCACCAGTGAGGCCGCGTGCTCGATCAGCCGGGCCTTGTTCACCTGGAACGGAATCTCGGTCACGATGATCGATTCCCGGTCCTTGCCCGTTTTCTCGATCGCCGCCTTCGCCCGCAGCTTCAGCGTCCCACGCCCCTTGGTGAAGTAATCGAGGATCCCCGAACGCCCCAGCAGATACCCGCCCGTCGGGAAGTCCGGCCCCTGCACAACCTCCATCAGCTTGGCGATCGGCACAGACGGATTGTCCAGCAGCAACAGCGCCGCATCCACGATCTCCGCCAGGTTGTGCGGAGGAATGTTCGTCGCCATCCCCACGGCAATGCCCGCGCTGCCGTTGATCAGCAGATTCGGCACGCGCGTCGGCAGCACTTCCGGTTCCTGCTCGCTGTCGTCGTAGTTGGACCGGAAATCCACCGTGTCCTTGTCGATGTCTTCGAGCAGCGTTGCCGCAATCCGGCTCAACCGCGCCTCGGTGTACCGCATCGCCGCCGGCGGATCGCCGTCCACCGAACCGAAATTTCCCTGCCCGTCCACCAGCGGATAGCGCAGCGAAAAGTCCTGCGCCATGCGCACCAGCGCGTCGTACACCGGCGCGTCGCCGTGCGGATGGTATTTGCCCAGCACCTCGCCGACGATCTTGGCGCACTTTCGCGTCGGACGGTTGTACAGCAGCCCCATTTCCGACATGCCGAAAAGAATCCGGCGATGCACCGGCTTCAATCCGTCGCGAATATCGGGCAGCGCGCGCCCCACAATGACGCTCATCGCATAGTCGAGATACGACCGCCGCATCTCGTCTTCGATGTTGATCGGGATCAGATTTTTGCTCTCCGGTCCGAGCGGCAACTGGCCGTTTCCGGAAGGCGGTGTCTGCGGAGGAGTAGTGTCGTCGGGCAAAGAATTGGACCGTCCTTAAGGAGAGCGCGGAAGGCGCGCGTTAAACCTTTAATTTTAACACTTTGGATGGCCTTATGGGGCCGGATTTTCAGCTATTTTTCACGCCTTCGCCAGCCCTCGCCGAGTTCCCGCGCCAGCAGCCGGTGAAACAGCCACTCGCCTGCCTCCCGCCGCACGCTCAATCGCCCCGCCTGGTAGGCTCGCGACTGGAGTCCGCGCTGCACGGACTCGCAAATCGCCTCGTCCTCGCGCTGAATTTTCTCCCCCACCGCCACGCTGGCTTCGTTCTTCTCCGCCGCCCCGGCAGTCACATCGGCGAAATAGAAATCAAATATCACCTTCGTCCGGTCCACGCCCATCGGCACGACCAGGTTGGTGTCCATCACGCCTTCGTACACGTTCACCATGAAGTTCGGGTAAAGCCAGTAATACCAAGCGCGCTCGCCCCGGCGCGTCGCCGAAACCGTGGCGTCAGAGCCAGAGTCGGCGATCGGGCTCGTCTGCAGGCACCAGTTCCGCCCGTTTTCAATCGTGTATTCCCGATAATCGAGCACGCTGTTCAGCCCCGCATGCAGGTACGGAACATGATAGCCGCCGTCCAGGTAGTTGTCCACGTACACTTTCCAGTTGCAGGCGAGCGTGTACTCGCGGCGCGCAAAGAAGCCAAGCCCCGCCAGATTGAGGGCCGCGATCCGCCCCCGAAGCTCCCCCAGCCATGCCGGCAGCGGCGCGGCGCCCGCATCCAGATTGACAAAAACGAACTGTTCCCACTCCTCGGCGCGCACCGGCACAAGCCCGTTCCGGGAACGGTCGAATCCCGTTACCTGCTGAAATTCCGGAGTGCCCAGCAGCGCCCCATCGAGCGAGTACGTCCAGCCATGGTACGGACACCGGAAACGCTCGGCATGGCCCTCGCACGCCGTGGCAACCGCGGCGGCGTGATGCCGGCAGACGTTGAAAAACGCGCGCAAAGCTCCGTCCGCGCCTCGCACCGCCAGAATCGGCTCTCCGGCAACCTCCGCCGTTGCGAATTGGCCGGCGCGCGCCACCTGGTCCGCCCGGAAAGCCGCCTGCCACGACCGCGCGAATACCGCTTCCCGCTCCAGTTCGGCAACCGCCTCCGACGTATACCAGCCCGCGGGTATCGTGGAAGCCGCCTCGAGCGGCGCGAACTCATCGTAGCCGGCAAGCAGCGCGGCGAGCGGTTCCTCGCTCATCGGGGGAGATCGGGCACACCCGGCGCTTACTGCTCGCTCGCGCCGACGTGCAGGTTATTGTGGATTGCAAACAGCGCCAGTTCAAGCCGGTCCGACACGCCGAGCTTGTCGAAGATGTTGTGCAGATGGTTCTTCACCGTCTGCTCGCTGATGAACATCTTCTCGGCCATCTCTTTGTTCTTGTAGCCCTGCGCCACGTACTGCACGATTTCCAGTTCCCGCGCGCTCAGCGGAGTCCGGTCCCGCACACCCGCTGACTTCACAGCCGGCTTCACCGCCGGGCTGGCCGCCGCCGGTGCGGCCGCCGCCCCGTTGGCGAAGCTCTCAATCACCGCCGAAGTCGTGTTCGTGTCCATCCAGATCTCGCCCGCATGCACCTTGCGGATGCTCTTGATGATCAAGTCCGGTGAGGTCTGCTTCAGCAGGATTCCGCGCGAACCCAGCCGCATCGCCTGCACAAAGTCCGTCCGTTCCTCCGACGCGGTGAGGATAATCACCTTGGTCCGGCTCGGGTCGGTCTGGAGCGCCTGCAACGTCGCCATGCCGTCTAGTTCCGGCATGCGAATATCGAGAAGGAGGATATCGGGCTGAAGCCGGTGCACAACCTCGATGGCCTGTTGGCCGTTTACCGCCTCGCCGACAATTTCGAAGTCGTGTTCGAGCGAGAGGAGCTTCCTCAACCCATCTCGCACGATTGGATGGTCGTCCGCAATGACGATCCGTATCTTTTGAGATCGAGCGACCGCGTTTGGAGTCGGTCCGGACATGTCCGTAATATCGAGTCGCTTCGGCGAACTACCTTACCTTGCGCTCAGTAACTGCTCCTCCTGGATAGATTCTACAAGCAGTACTGGTACTAGGTCAATGGTTATATATGATTGGTTCCACTTTGACGCGATCTCCCGGAAAAATTCTCGTCTCGATGAAATCACGCCTCTCCCGACATGCCTAACACAAATCTTCTACTGGGCGTTCACCCAATCCGTGAAGCCCTGCGAGCCGGCCGAACCTTGGACCGCGTACTCGTGGCCCGCGGCGCGGCCGGCCCAAAGCTCCAGGAAATCATTGACTTATGCCGCCAGGCGGGAACTCCCGTCCGCTTCGTGGCCCGCGACGAGTTGGACCGCTTAAGCGCACGGGGAGTCCACCAGGGTGTCATCGCCCTAGGTGCAGCCCATGCGTACTCAGGCCTGAACGACGTCCTGGGCCGCAATCTTTTGCTTGTACTGGATGGCGTGGAGGATCCACACAACCTGGGGGCCATCATCCGCACGGCCCACGCCGCGGGCGCAGCCGCGGTCATCATCCCCGAACGCCGCGCCGCCGGGTTGACCGAAACCGCCGCCAAGGCCGCCGCCGGCGCCCTCGAGTATCTTCCCGTCGTCCGCGTGGGAAACATTAGCCGCGCCCTTGAGGAACTGAAACACGCCGGACATTGGATCTACGGCCTCGATGAACGCGGCGACGCGCTCTACCACCAGGTCGAATTCACCCAACCGACCGTCCTCGTTCTCGGCGGCGAGGGCCGCGGCCTCCACCAGCACGTCCGCGAGCACTGCGACTTCGTCCTCCGAATCCCGATGGCCGGCCCCATCGCCTCGCTCAACGTCTCCGTCGCCGCCGGCATCGTGCTCTTCGAGTGGCGCCGCCGTCAGGCCTCCGCCGCTTCCTCATAGCCCCGGCAGGCAAGCACCGGAAGGCGCGGATATTTCTCGTAGCTTGAATCGCTCAGCGCCCGCTCGCAGCGGTAAAAAACCGAACCCCGGTCCGAGACGATCTTCACCGAGTGGATGCAGTTCTCACACAGGCCGCCGCGTGGCACAACCACCGGCCGCTGCGGCGTCTCCGTCATCCCAGAAAAAACGCGAGTTCGCCGCTCAGCCCCGGCGTCACCGCGATGCCGTTTCCGGCGTAAATGCTCGATCCGCCATCGAAGTTCCGGAACAGCCCGCCCGCTTCCTCAACCACGATCTTCGGCACGGCAAAATCCCACGGCGACGCGCTCGGCTCAATCCACATCTCCGCCTGCCCGCTCGCCACCATCATCGCGTCCGGCGTCCCACCCAGCCCTCGCACCGCCCAGAACCGCGACAGCCATTCCAGGATCCGCCCCGAATACCGCGCCGGATCGAACTTGTTGAACTGGTTGATGCACAGCAGGCTCTCCTCCACCCTGGTTTTCGACGACACATGAAGCCGCTCCCCGTCGCCGAACGCGCCGCCCCCGCGCAACGCCCAGTAAGACGTGCCCAGGGAAGGGAAGCGCACGTGGCCCATCACCACCTCGCCATTTTCCTCCAGCGCGATCATCGGACCCCACAGCGGATTCCCCCGCAGAAAATCCCGCGTGCCGTCGATCGGGTCGATGATCCATTTCCGCCCGCTCCGCGACTCCCGGCTCGCCCCTTCCTCGCCCAAAATACCGTCCTCGGGAAATGATTCCGCGATCGCCCGCGCAATCATCCGCTCGCATTCCTTGTCCGCCCGCGTCACCGGCGAATGATCCGGCTTGTCCTCCGCCGTGATCCCTTTCTGCAACGCCAGCGCGTGCCCGCCCGCCTCCGCCGCGACCCGCACGGCAAATTCCAGCTCCCGTTCCCAGCTCATTCTTCCCAATGGTAGCCGACTCGGCTCAACCACACTCGCCGGCCCTCACTTCGTCTCCAGCACCCCATGCACAATCCCCCCGAACGGCGCCGACAGCTTGAACCCCAGATCCTTCGCCAGGTTCAGCATCTTCGAATTGTCCGCCAGCACTTCCAGCGTCACCCTCTCCAACTTCTCCCGCCGCCCGATCTCCACCAGCCGCCGCCCCAACTCGGTCCCCAGGCCCCGGCCCTGATACTCGTCCGCGATCAAAAACGCCAACTCCGCCTCGTTCGCCAGCCGCGCCTTCGTCAACCGTCCCACCGCGATGATCAGCCGCTCCGGTCCCGTCGTCTCCACCACCAGCGCAATCTCGCGGTCATAGTCGTTGAAACAAATTCGAACCAGGCGGTCATGCGAAATGCGCTGGCTCAAGCCCGCGAAATGGAAATACCGCTGGTAGACGCTGCGGTCGCTCAGCATGTGGTGGAACCGCACCATCGCCGGCTCATCCTCGGGCCGGATCGGCCGGATCACCACGTCCGTACCGTCGTTCAGCCTCCACGGCTCGGCGTATTGCACCGGATACGGCCGAATCGCGGGGCGGGGAAGTTCCGTCACCTCCTTCGGATGCAGAATCACTCGCGCGTCGAGCGCGAGCAATCCGTCGGGCGATGCCACCAGCGGGTTGATGTCGACCTCGCGAATCGCGCTCAACTCAACCACCAGGTAACTGAACTGCACCAAAAGACGCTCCAGCGCCGCCACATCCACCGGCCGCCTTCCCCGCACGCCTCCCAGCGCCGTGTAAATCCGCGTCCGCTCCATCATCAGCCGCGCCAGTGTTGTGTTCAGCGGCGGAAGGCCCACCACCTGGTCCTTGTATACCTCCACAAGCTGCCCCCCACTCCCAAACAGCAGCACCGGCCCGAACTGCGCGTCGATCGTCGACCCCAGAATCAGTTCGTACCCCGCCAGCCGCACCATCGGCTGTACGGTCACGCCCAGGAAATGCTCGCGCCCCGCCCTCGCTGTCACCGACGCGAGAATCCCCTCGAACGCCCGCCGCACCTCCTCCGCCCCGCCCAAGTTCAGCCGCACGCCGTCTACATCCGTCTTGTGCGTCACCGTCTCCGAGTGCAGCTTCACCACCACCGGAAAGCCGATCTGCTCCGCCACTCGCACAGCTTCTTCCGCATCCCGCGCCACAACCGTCCGTACCGTCGGAATCCCATACGCCTCGAGAAGCGCC
This sequence comes from Acidobacteriota bacterium, assembly GCA_021813825.1. Taxonomy (GTDB): domain Bacteria; phylum Acidobacteriota; class Terriglobia; order Bryobacterales; family Bryobacteraceae; genus JAJYKC01. Next base: position 7,784 of record JAKAJI010000018.1, read on the forward strand.
TTCGATTCCGCCTCGGTCAGCAGCGTGCGCCCGCTCGCGCGCACCCGCTCCACCAGCTCCCTCGCCGCCCCGCGAGCCTGCGCGCTCGGCGTGCCGTCCGGCACTTCCGCCTCCAGCGCCTGCGGCGTCTGATACAGCAAGCGCAGGTTCGCACTGTACCGCCACATAAGTTGAAACACCCGCGCCGCCGAATCCGGATACCCATACGCCGGAATCCCCGCGCGGTTCAAAATCGCTTCGCCGCGCTCCACGCTTTGTCCGCCCATCCAGCTTGCGATGACCGGCTTGCCCGGCAGATGCGCAAACGGCGTCAGCTGTTCGGCCACCGTCGCCGGGTCCGTCAGCGCCTGCGGCGCAAGAATCACCAGCAGACCGTCGGTCGAAGGATCCTTCGCCGCCAGACCCACCGCCTTGGCAAAGCGCCCTGCATCGGCGTCGCCCAGAATATCCACCGGATTCTGATGACTCCAGTGCGCCGGCAGAAATTCATCGAGCGCGCTCAACGTCTCCTGGCTCAGCGACGCAAGCTGCCCGCCCTCGCTCAGCGTCGCGTCGGCCGCCAGCACCGCGGGCCCGCCCGCGTTCGTCACCACCGTCAACCGCGGACCCCTCGGCCGCGGCTGCTTGTCGAGCGCCTCCGCCAGGTAAAACAACTCCGCAATCGTGTTCACCCGCAACACGCCACACCGCCGGAACGCTGCGTCCAACACCTCGTCCCGCCCGGTAAGCGCCCCGGTATGCGACGCCGCCGCTTTCGCCGCCGCTTCCGTCCGCCCCGGCTTCAGCACAATGATCGGCTTCGTCAGCGCAATCTCGCGAGCCGCCGACAAAAATGTCCGCGCATCCCCGATCGACTCCATGTACAGGATGATGCTCCGCGTCTGCGGATCGTCCCCCAGGTAGTGAATCAGGTCGCCCCATCCCGCATCCAGCATCGAACCGATCGAAACGAACGCGCTGAACCCCACCATCTCGCGCTGGCTCCAGTCGAGAATCGCCGTGCACAGCGCGCCGCTCTGGCTGATGAATCCCAGCCGCCCCGGCCGCGCCATGCTCGCCGCGAACGTCGCGTTCAGTCCGCTCGAAGGGCGCATCACCCCCAGGCAGTTCGGCCCGATGATGCGCATGCTCGATCCGCGCGCCGCGTCCAGAATCCGCTGCTCCAGCGCCGCGCCCGCCGGCCCCGTTTCCCGGAACCCCGCCGAAATGATCACCGCCGCCCGCACCCCGGCCCGCGCACATTCACCCACCACCCCCGGCACCGTCCGCGCCGGCGTCGCAATCACCGCCAGGTCCACCGGCTTCGGCACCGACGCGATATTCGCGAAGCACGGATAACCCTCGATCTCGCTCCGCTCCGGATTCACCGCGTACAGCAGCCGCGTCGACGTAGGATCCGCCAGGTTCGTCCACAACGCATGACCCACACTGCCCACCCGGTCCGTCGCGCCGATCAGCGCTACCGTATGGGGATTGAAAAGCGCGTCGAAGGGAGCGGGACGCTCCCGGTCCTGCGGAGGAATCACCGGCGCATCCGGCGGCGGGAGCGTGGGCGGCATCTTCCCCCAGTGTAAGTCCGCTCGGTCCCGCCAGACGGCACCATCTACGCTCTATTCTTGGAAAAGAAACCGGCTGCCAAATGGGCCGAAAAAGAAAATGGTTCCAAGTGACCCATTAAAGACAGCCCGTTCTCCGGCCGGCATGCACGGTCAGAACTCGGCATGCGAGACTCGCTTCGTTGCACATGTTGTCGCTCCATCGACCGGGTGTTTCTCCCGGCTGACTTCATTGCAACCGCATGTCAAAGCACCGTACTCGCTAGAGGTCTCAGGCTCGACGCGGCCTTTTGTTCGCCCTCAACGAGCCGTCTCTTGCGAAACGTCCCGCGGAGGGGTCATCACTCCCGGCCTACATCTTCGGCTGAAGCGAATTGCACATGAGCCGTACGGTCCGCAGCAACCTCTCATCCTCGGTTTCTTAGACCGGGGACGGTCTACGATTGCCACCCGTTTCCGTCCTGCCGCAACCCGCCGCTTCCGTCGTCTGAAACCGTCGCTCCACGTCAGGAATCGCTTCCTTCCGTTTCACCGCGCCCGGCTCCATCCGGCAAAAGCAACCTACCTTGGCGATTGGCCCGATCTCCTCTCGCTCCCCGAAGCTTCACTAGTCTCGTTCAGCCTCGGATCATCGTTCCAGGTCCGCTACCTACCGCTCGGCTTGCTGTCCCATGAACCTCTTGGAACCAACTCCAGTGTGCCTCCAAACGCCTCCCGCGTCAATCGAAATCGAACTGTAACTTAGTGAAAATCCTCAACAAATATTTCACCTGTTATCAGCCGCTTAGCGGGAATACGCGGTGTGAATCTTGTGAATAAAACAGCGGGCCCAAATTATGTTTTCTACCGTCCGCTCAGCGGCCCTCCGGACGAGCCCCGCTATTTCCCTGAGGCCCTGGTACAAACCCGAGTATCATCCCCGTATCCGTCGCCACCCACATATGCTCGTCCGGCGACGCCGCCAGTATCAGGTTCCGCGCCACCCCCCGGTAATCAACCGGATCCTCCACCCAGGAATCCCCTCCGTGGCCGCGGAGCATCTTGATCTTGCCCGGAATCGGAAGTGCCGTCGACGTGCCCGGCGGCTCGATCGTCGCAATGATGTAGTCATGCGACTTCAGTTGCAAAGCGTCCTTGATCACCCGGTCCTTCCGCCGGAAAATCAGAATGCTCTTGCCCGTCTCCGGATCCACCTGCTCCAGGTGGCTCGGCCATGGCGACCCGTCGTCAAACTGCAGCGTCACGAGCGCCCGCCCATCGGCCAGGCACCGCGCCCGCAGCAGGTTCCCATAATTGGAAAACGGCTTGCCCGCCTGCCACGTCTTGCCTCCGTCCTTCGTTTCGGCAACAAAGGAAACCGTCGGCGGAGAATGCATGCGCCGCGCCCGCTCCGGATCCATCCAGTCCGGCCGCATCGAGACCCGCTGGCCATACGGAAACGCCGATCCCGCCAGAATCCCATGATCCGGCCCCAGGAACGTCACCCACTCGAACGAGATCTGGTCCTTTGGATACGGCAGATTGCCGATCGCCAGTTCATGCCAGTCCTGCCCTCCGTTCGTCGTCTCGGTCAGGCGTCCGCCCACCCCGGCGGCGTACCCATGCGAGGCGTCGGCAAAGTAAAGATCCTCGATGCCCACTTCCTTGGAAATCTTGTCCCACTTCCCCCCGCCGTCCACCGTCCTCCAGATGCCTTTGTCGCTTGTGAACCAGCCGTGCATCGCATCCAGGAAGTAAAGCGAGTCCGGCACTTCTTTCAACTCCGAGTCCACCCAGTTCGCGCCCCCGTCGGAGGTGCGCAGGAACTCTGGCTTGCTCTTCCCGCCTTTGTCGCTGATGACTCCGATGGCGTAACAATGCTGATTGTCCGGACAGGACAGGTCCGCGAACACAAACGTCTGTTGCACCTTGTCGTAGAAGTACTGCATCTTCCACGAAGGCCCGGCCGGCTCGGCCGCAAATACCCCCATTACACACACGCCGCAGCTAAGCGTTCCGATCACCGCCCGGAACAAGCGGAAATAAGCAGCAGACTTGGACATACCGTTCCCGTTCTAGTTATTAACTGGTGGCGTTCCCGTCAGGGACAGTTCCCGCCGTTCGATGAGGCCGCGCGCTAGCTCGATCAGCGTCCCCGTCAGCTCGCCTACCGTCGTCAGCAGCTCCATCTCCGCTCCCGTGTGCGTGTGCGGCTCGCGATGCTGCACGTTGATCACGCCAACCACCCCCGAACGCGACAACAGCGGAGCCGAAAGGAACGCCTCGAACGTATCCTCCGGCAGGTTGCTGAACGCCTTGAATCGCGGATCCCGGTACGCCTCCCGGAAAATCGCCAGCAGCCTCCGCTCCCTCGCCACCCATCCCGTCAGGCCTTCGTTCAGCTTTAACCGTACATTGCCCATCGCCGCCGCACCTTGCCGGTTGGAAGCGCACAGCACCAGTTCGGAATCTTCCAGCCGGTAAATCAGGCACGAGTCGCAGCGCAGATACTCCACCACCAGCGACACGATCTTCGAAAGCGCCAGGTCGATCGGGATGTCGCTCACCAGGATCCGGCTTAGCCGCTGGACGAGCCGCAGTTCCATCTCGGCACGCTCCAGGCGGAGTTCAAGGTCCTTGGGCTTGGCCACGGCCTTATTATGGCACTCCGCCGCGCTGCGATAATGGGATGACACTCCGCATGACACGACGCGCGCTCCTGGCGCTGCCCATCGCTCTTTCCACCGCCTGCCGCACCCGCCGCACGTTCGCCGGCATCGCCTTCGTTGCTAACCACGACGGCCACGCCGTGGCCGCCGTCGACCTCGGCGTCTTCGCCGTCGCCAAACAGATCCCTCTCGACGGCGCTCCCACGGCCATCCTCTCCTCGGGCCGCCGCGGCGGCGTCTTCGCCCTCACCGGCGCCAACGGCCGCATCCATGAGATCGGCGTCTCGCGCCTCGCCGTCTCCCGTTCCGTCACCGTCTGCTCGGAAGCAGCGGGCGCCATCCTCTCCTCCGACGCCTCTGTCCTCTTCGTGCTCTGCAACCGCCCGGCGCAATTGGTCGCTCTCTCCACCAGCACTTTGCGCCCGGTCTGGACCGCCCGGCTCACCGCGACTCCTCTCGATGCCGCGGTCTCGCCCGACGGCCGCTGGCTTGTCGTCAGCTACGGCCCCGCCGGCTCCATCGAGCGATTCGACCTCGCCAACCACCGCTCCGCCGGCCGCATCCCCCTCAACGCCGAAGCCGGCATCGTCGCCTTCCAGTCCAACTCCGAGCAGTTCCTCGTCGCCAACACAGGCGAGCGTATGCTGAACGTCTACGAATCCGCCGGCGGCCGCCTCGTCGTCAAACTCCCTCTCGCTCTCCGCCCCGAACACTTCTGCTTCAACGCCGACGGCGGCCAACTCTTCGTCACCGGCGTTGGCAGCGACTCCGTCGTCATCGTCTACCCCTACTTCACCCCGCAGATCGGCGAAACCATCCTCGCCGGCCGCGCGCCCGGCGCCATGGCCGCCACCCCCGACCTCCTCTTCGCCGCCAACTCCCACTCCGGCGACGTCAGCATCCTCCATATCGAAAGCCGCAAACTCATCGCCGTCGCCCCCGCCGGCTCGAACCCCTCCTTCATCGCCGTCACGCCCGACAACCAATACGCCCTCGTCCTCAACTCCGGCTCCGGCGACATGGGCGTCATCTGGATCCCCGGCCTCACCCGCACCCGCGCCCGCTCCGCCCCCCTCTTCACCCTCATCCCCGTCGGCTCCCGCCCCATCGCCGCCACCATCGTCCCCGTTTGAACCGCGTGTCCGGCATAGACTGAAATCAGCCCCATGCCCGTCACTATCGGAGCCAAAGAAAGCACCTTCGCCGACCCTCTCGGCCTCCTCACCGATTGCCATCGCCGCATTGAGCGCTTCCTCGCCGTCCTCCGCACCGTCGCCGAACAAAACTCCGGCGGCCCGCTCACCCCCGAACACGCCACCGCCCTCGAAGCCGCCCTCAATTACTTCCGCGACGCCGCCCCCAAACATCACGCCGACGAAGAACAGGACCTTTTTCCCCAACTCCGCGCCCTCGATCGCCCCGAAACCGAAGCCCTCTTCCGCCGCATGGCTGAACTCGAACAGCAGCATCGCGCCGCCGCCCTCTGCCACGCCGAACTCGATTCCCTCGGCCGCCGCTGGCTCGCCGAAAATCATCTCTCCGAACCCGACGCGGCCCGCTTCAAAGACCGGATCGCCGCGCTCGACAGCCTCTATCCAGCCCACATCGCCCACGAAGAATCGGAAGTGTTCCCCTTCGCCCGGGCCGCGTTAAGCGACAACGCGAAGCAGATCCTCGGCCGCCACATGGCCGAACGCCGCGGCGCGCCCTTCGAAGCCGCCTGGCGCGGTGAATCCTGACCGCCCCCACATTCATCCAATTTGCTGAATGTCCTGACGCCGTCCATCGGCAAAGAAAATCGCACCCATCCCGGGCGCAAAATCAAATTTCATTGATATTGTCTTTTACGGAGAAGGAAAGAGAATGCCTACTTTGTTCGACCCGCTTCGGGTCGGCTCGCTCGAACTGCCGAACCGTGTGATTATGGCGCCGCTCACGCGCCTCCGCGCTACGCCCGATAACATCCCCACTCCCCTCATGGCCGAGTATTACAGCCAGCGCGCTTCCGCGGGCCTCATCCTCAGCGAAGCCACCCCGGTTCATCCCTCCGGTGTCGGCTATCACCAGGTGCCCGGCATCTGGAGCCGGGAACAGGTCGAAGCCTGGCGCCGCATCACCTCCGCCGTCCATAACGCCGGCGGCCGCATCTTCCTTCAGCTTTGGCACGTCGGCCGCATCAGCCACCCCAGCTTCCTTCACGGCGATCTTCCCATCGCACCCAGCGCCGTCCGGCCCGCCGGCCACGTCAGCCTCCTCCGCCCCCAGGTCGAGTTCGTCACCCCCCGCGCCGTGCGCCTCGACGAAATTCCGCAAATCATCAACTGGTACCGCCAGGGCGCGGAAAATGCCCAGGCCGCCGGCTTCGACGGCGTCGAAATTCACGGCGCCAACGGCTACCTGCTGGACCAGTTCCTTCAGGACAAAACCAATCTCCGCACCGACGAATACGGCGGCCGCATCGAAAACCGCGCCCGCCTGATGCTCGAAGTCGCCGATGCCGTCTCTTCCGTCTGGGGCGCCGATCGCGTCGGCATGCACCTCGCCCCGCGCGGTGACTCCCACGACATGGGTGACTCGAACCCGCTCGCCACCTTCGGCTACGTCGCCCGCGAACTCGGACGCCGCGGCCTGGCCTTCCTCTGCGTGCGCGAACACATCGGCCCCGGCCGCATCGGCCTTGAACTCCGCCGCCTCTTCGGCGGTGTCTACATCTCCAACGAAGGCTTCACCCGCGAGCAAGCCCAGCGGGAAATCGGGGCAGGGAACACCGACGCCGTCGCTTTCGGAAGGCTCTTCATCGCCAACCCCGACTTGCCGCAACGCTTCGCCGCCGCCGCCCCGCTCAACCAGCCCGATCCGGCTACCTTCTACTCGCACACCGAGGCCGGCTACACCGACTATCCGGCGCTGCCTGCCTACGCTCTTTCGGAACGTTGAACCTCATCCGGCGGTCTCCTCCGTCGCCCGTGCGCGGCACGCCGCGCACGGGCAGATCGCCCGCAGATGATCGTAGGAGTAAATCCCGGTCGAGTGCCCGTCGCTCCACACGATCCGGATCGCGTACCGCCCCATCTCTTCCACCTGCGTCATCCGCAGCGCGGGCTTGAACATCGGAAACATTTCCTTCGGTTCTTCGCCGGCCATGTAGTTGCTCGGCTGCGGCGTCGTCCCGTGCGCTCCCGTGCACGTCGCACAAGGACACTTGTCCCGCAACAGCGCCAGCGGAAAATCGCTATGATGCCCGTCCGTCCAGTCGATCTTGATCCCTCGCGATTTTGAAATCGCGATGTGCTCCGGTTCCGCCGGGTTGGTCCGCGGCGCAGGTGCCGTCATTGGGTGCGCTCCACATCGCGGATTCCGGAGATGCGCCGCATCGCCGAGATCACCCGTTGAAGATGCTTCGTGTCGTGTACCTCAATCGTCATATCGATCACCGCGCCATCGGGGGAACGTTTGTCCCCCGCTGACGCCTCCAGACTCCGGATGTTGCTCTCCTCGTTCGCCAGAACCGACGTGATCTGGGCCAGCAGCCCCGGCCGGTCGTCCGTGTGGATCACCACCCGCACCGGAAAACTGTCCGCCTCCGCCCGTCCCCACTCGACGTCAATCTTCCGTTCTGCCTCGTATAACAGGTTCTGCACGTTCGGACAGTCCCAGGCATGCACCGCGATGCCCTTGCCCCGCGTCACGTATCCCACGATCGGCTGTCCCGGAATCGGATTGCAACACCGCGCCCGGTACAGCAAAGGATCGTCAATCCCCTTCACCCGGATCACCAGGTCGCTCGGCGCGGGCTGCGCGGGCGTAGGAGCCGTCCTCGCCGCCGGCGCTTCCACCACCGGCTCCGGCGCCAGGTCCGGAACCAGCTTCTGCAGCACCTGCCGCGCCGAAAACCGCCCGAATCCTAACGCCGCGTACAAATCCTCCGCCCGGCTGCACCCGTACTCGCCCGCCACGCTTTCAAGGGCAGCCGCCGCGATCCGGCTCATCTGCACGCCCAACCGCCGCGCTTCCTTCTCGAGATACTTTTGCCCAACCTCGATCGCCCGCTCCCGCTCGACCGTGTTGATGTAGTGCTTGATCTTGTGCCGCGCCCGCGAACTCTTGACAATCGCCAGCCAGTCCCGGCTCGGCACATGCCCCGGCTGCGTCAGAATCTCCACCACGTCGCCATCTTCGAGCGTCTGCTTCAGCGGCACCATCCGCCCGTTCACCTTCGCCCCGGTGCACGTGCTCCCTACGTCGCTGTGGATCGCGTACGCGAAATCAATCGGCGTCGAGCCGCGCGGCAGCACCACCACCCGCCCCTTCGGTGTGAACGCGTAAACTTCCTCCGACGCCAGGTCCAGCTTCAGCGTGCTCTCCACCGCCTCCGGCTCCCGCATCTCGCGCAGCCAGTCCACAAGCTGCCGCATCCACACCACGCGCTGGTCGTCGGCGTCCGGCCCCCGCTTGCCCTCTTTGTACTTCCAGTGCGCCGCAATGCCTTCTTCCGCCAGCCGGTGCATCTCCTCCGTCCGGATCTGCACCTCGAAGCAATGCCCGCCTGGCCCCATCACCGACGTATGCAGGGACTGGTACCCGTTGGGGCGGGGAAGCGCGATGAAATCCTTAATCCGGCCCGGAATCGGGTGCCAGTCGCTATGAATCACCCCCAGCGCCCCATAACAGTTCCGCACCGAGTCCGTGATGATTCGCACCGCCAGCAGATCGTATACCTCGTCCAGATGAATCTTCTGCCGCTTTAACTTCTGATACACCGAGTACGCCCGCTTCACCCGCCCTTCCACGTGCGCCGGAATGTTCTCCCGCGACAGCCGGACTTCGATCTCGTGCTGGATCTCCTTCAGGTACGCTTCGTTCTCCAGCCGCTTCGACTCGATCTCCCGCATCAGATCCGCCGATGCCTCCGGCTCGATATACAGGAACCCTAGGTCCTCCAGTTCCCCGCGGATCTTGCCCATCCCCAGCCGGTGCGCGATCGGAGCGTATATGTCCAGCGTCTCCCGCGCAATCCGCTCCTGCCGCTCCCGGTTCAGACTGCTCAACGTCCGCATGTTGTGCAGCCGGTCCGCCAGCTTCACCAGAATCACCCGCGGGTCCGCCGCCATGAACAGCAGCATCTTCCGCAGGTTCTCCGCCTGCCGCTCCTCCCGCGAGTAAAAATGCAGCTTGCCCAACTTGGTCACGCCCTCGACGCACCGCCGCACGTGCGCGCCGAAATTCGCTTCGATCTCATCGAGCGAAGTGTTGGTGTCCTCTACCGTGTCGTGAAGCAGGCCGGTCTGCAGGCAGACCATGTCCAATTGCAGGTCCGCCAGGATGTGCGCCACATGCAGAGGATGCTCCACGAACAGCTCCCCGCTCGCCCGGCGCTGCGCCCCGTGCTTGGACAAGGCAAACTCGTAGGCCCGCCGCAACGGAGCCAAATCCGCATTCGGCCGGCCGGCGCGGACCTTCTCCTCCAGTTCCGTATACAGCCGTTCGGCCTCGCTCGCCTCCGGAGGGGCCAGCGGCGCGGGCGGTTCTACCGCTGCCATCTTACTTTCTATCATCGCGCACCCTCATAAGCCCCGGCAAAGCCACGTTCCGCCCCGCCAAAATACAAACGCGGCCCGGAGTCTTGCTCCGGACCGCGTCGAACCATCAATCGCCAAAAGCGGAGAAGCGTACCGCTTACTTCTGCTGGCCCGTCGTCAGGCCACCCGTCGGGGCCGCCTTCGCCGCCTTGATCTTCCGGGTTTCCATCGCCTTGTTCATCCACATGTCGGCCGTGGCGATGTCCTTCTTGTAGTCATCCGCGTTGTCGTCCAGGTCCGCCCGTTCGCGGATCAGAAGGTTCAGATACGACATCGCGTCGTCATACTGCGGATCGATCTTCAGCGCCGCCTCCAGGTTCTTGATGCCGTCCTGGATCATCGCGTCGTACTTGTCCTTCAAATCTTCCCGCGCCTTCTTATCCTTGATCGGTCCCGGATCCTCGGGCTTCATCCCCAGCTTGACCCGCGCCGCCGTGTAGTTCGGATACCACTTCGCCCAATCGATCACGCCCAGCGTGTAATAGCCTTCCTTGCTGTTCGGATCGATCTGGATCAGCCGCTCGTTCCACTTCCGCGCTTCGTCCAGCTTCTTCAGCTTCGCGTCCATGTCCGAGATGCCGCCCGCTTCCGAATAGCTCAGCGACGCAAGCGACTGCACGGCCATCTTGTCGTTCGGGTTGTCCTGCAGCACTTTCATGAACTCGTCCCGCGCCGCTTGCGCGTTCTTGTTGTTGTCCGGAGAATCGGCGCCCGGGATGTACTGGTTCATGTACGCCGTGGCCAGATACAGCCGGGCGTTCGGGTTCGTCGGGTCGAGTTCAATCGCCTGCTTGAAGTGATCGACCGCCTCGCCGTACTTGGCGTTCTTGTACGCTTCCACGCCCTTGTTGAGCTGGTCGCGCGCCTTCAGCTTGTCCATCACTCCGCAGCCGCTGCTCACCAGAGCAAGCAGGGCCACCGCGGTTAGCACAATCGTTTTTTTCATGGGATTCGCGAAAAGTACGGCGCCTCCTTGGCTCTACTTCCCGGCCTCTACGCCGGGCGTCATCAGTCCGACCTTGTCAATGCCGGCGCCCTTGGCGATATCAATCGCCTTCGCCACCGCCTGGTACTCCAGGTTCGGATCGCCCTTCACAAACACCACACGCTCGGCGCGCGTCTTGAAAATGTCCTCCAGCCGCGGACCCAGCTTCGTCATGTCCGTCGGCTCCTGGTTGATCTTCATGCTGCCGTCCCGGTCGATCACAATCACCACCGTCCGGTCCTGATCCGGAGGCGGCTGCTTGTTATCCTTCGGCGGCTGGGGAGCCAGCGCATCCAGGCCGTGCGGCGTCAACGGCGTGATCACCATGAAGATGATCAGCAGCACCAGCAGCACATCGATCAGCGGCGTCATGTTGATGTCGGATTTCGGCCCACCGCCCGGGCCGCCCACTGCCATTGCCATACGCTATCTCCTTGCCTGTTTCCTAATCTTTGCCCGCTTGCTAGCTGCCAGCCTTGTTCTGCTCTGGCTCGCCCGGCGACGGCGCCCGCTGCTCGGTCAGAAGCCCCAACTGATCGACGCCCGCCGCGCGCAGGTTGTCTACCACCGTCTCCACCACTTCGTACCGCGCCCGCGAGTCGCTCTTAATATAAACCGTCTTGTCGAGCTTGTTCGTCAGCAGGTCCTTCACCTTGCCGGGCAAATTGTCGGGCGTCACCTGCTGGTTCCCCGGACTCAGGTACGTCTTCCCATCCCGCGTGACCGCCACCATCACCGCGTCTTCTTTGTCGGCGTCCTGCATCGCCACCGCGTTCTTCGTCTTCACCATGTCCACGCTTACGCCCTTGGAGAGCATCGGCGTGATCACCATGAAAATAATCAGCAGGACGAGCATCACGTCCACCATCGGTGTCACGTTAATGTCGGCTATGGCTCCCGGTGTTTTCTGTTTTGCCATGCGTTTCCTCGTTTCTCTCTCTCCGGCGCGCGGCGACAATGCGGTCACCGCGCGCCGATATCAACTCGCTAGGCTCTCCCGGAATCCTACTTCGCCGCCGCCTTCTGCGACTGCTTGATGAAGTAGTCCACCAACTCCGAGCTCGAATTGTCCATCTCGACGTCGAACGCCTCGAGGCGCCCCGTGAAGTAGTTGAACATCCACACCGCAGGGATCGCCACGAAGAGACCCACGGCCGTGGTGACCAGGGCTTCCGAAATACCGCCGGCCACCGCGCCCAGGCCGGTCGACTTCTCCGTCGAAATGCCCTTGAACGCGTTGATGATGCCGACCACCGTCCCGAACAGTCCAACGAACGGCGCCGTCGAACCGATCGTCGCCAGCGTGCTGATGCCGCGCTTCAGTTCCGCGTGCACAATCGCCTGCGCCCGTTCGAGCGCCCGCCGCGAAGCTTCCAACTCTTCGCCCGAAATCTCGGTGCTCGCCCGGTGCGCCTTGAACTCCTGCAGACCCGCAACCACTACCTTCGCCAGGTGGCTCTTGCTGTAGCGGTCGGCAATCTTGATCGCCTCGTCCAGTTTCCCTTCCCGCAGCGCGCCGGCCACCGCCGGGGCAAACTGCCGGGACTGTGACCTGGCGCCGTTATACGCGATCAGACGGTCAATCATGACGCCGATCGACCACGCCGACATCAGGAACAGAATAATAACGACCGTGCGTGCCATCCAGCCCATGTTGCCCCACATGGCGCGCGGGTCGAAGCTAACGGCGCTCCCCTCCTGAAGGAGGAGGAGGGCCCATACTTGCATCTGTAGAAGCATTTTTTTCTCCTGCGAGTTGAATTGAACTGACTAACTTACTCTTACTGGCTTAACGTGAAATTGACATCGATCGTGGTCACCACTTCCACCGGCTCGCCGTTGAGCAGCGTCGGCCGGTAAACCCACTGGCTTACCGCCTGCTGCGCCGAAGCCACCAGCAGCGGGTGCCCGCTCACTAACTGAAGGTTCTCGATGTGGCCGTCCTTGCCGATGATCGCCGTGAACCGCACTACGCCCTGAATGCGTGCCTGCTTGGCCAGCGGTGGATACTGCGGCACCACTCTCCGGATCAGGTTCGCCTGCTGGACGTTACCACCCACGCGGATCCGCTGCGGCGTCTTCGGCTTCGCCGGAGGAGGAGGGGGAGGAGGCGGAGGCGCCGCCCCACCAATCACTCCACCGATCACGCCACCCGCCGTACCACCGGGTACGCCGCCAGGAACCCCACCCACTGCGCCACCCGCGTTCGGGGGCGGCAGTTCGTCTTCCTTGATCATCGCGATCTGTTTGGGAATTTCCTTCGGCGCCATCAGCCTCCCGGCGTCAAACTGCCGCGGAGCCACACGCACAATCTTCACCTGCGGCGGCGGCGGCGGTGGTGGCGGCGGCGGGGGCGGCGGCGCCGTAAGCATCGCGGCCAGCGTCGCCCGTGGTAACGTCTCCGTATATATCAGAGGGATCAGCACCAGCAGCGTGATCAGCGCAATCTGCCCGATGAACGATAGCGCGATCGTCCACGGCTTTCTCGTCTTCCCCACACCGTCTACGAACGATTGTTCGAACATGTCTCTCGCCTTTCGCCTTTCGCCGCGGCCTTTTATTCACCGCGCCGTGATTCCTCTCAATCCATCCCCACTCCCGGCTGACCATTGCCGCGGGGCTTGGATTATTCTACTTCACCTTCGCCGCGCCGCGTCGCGCGGTTTCTTTCACCGCCGCCGGAGCACCCGCCGGCCTCCGCCGCTTGTCCGCAAAATTATGCCAGAACAACACGATCGGACTCGCTACGAACACCGACGAGTAAGTTCCCACCAGAATCCCCACCACCAGGCAGAACGAGAATCCGTTCAACACCTGGCCGCCAAACAGGAACAATGATAACGCCGTAAGAAACGTTAGTCCCGAGGTCAACACCGTCCGGCTCAACGTCTGGTTCACGCTCCGGTTAATGACCGCCTCGAGCGGCTCCCGCCGGCTGATCCGCAAATTCTCCCGGACCCGGTCGAACACCACGATCGTGTCGTTCATCGAGTAGCCGACCAGCGTCAACAGCGCCGCCACGACCGTCAAAGAAATCTCTTTGTTGAAGATCGAAAACAGCCCGATCGTGATGATCGTGTCGTGGAACACCGCGATCACCGCCGCCAGTCCGTAAATCCATTCAAATCGCAGCGCGATGTAAACCAGCATCCCGCCCAGAGCGTAAAGTACCGCCAGGATCGCCTGGTGCTGCAAATCCGCCCCGATCTTCGGCCCTACGATCTCCGTCTGCCGGATCGCAAACTGCCCCGGAAACGTCTCCTGCTTCAATACGTTCATCACCGCGGGTGTCACACCTTGCACCCCCGATAACTCGTCCAGGCCCGTAATCAAACCCGACCGTGGTGGCGTGTCCCGGAACGTGAGGATGCTCTTGGCCAGCCCCTGCAGGTCCTGCTCGGACATCGCCACCGAGGCCCGCTGCAGCGGTTCCCGAAGCCGGTCCGCCAGTTCCGACGCCCCCGTGTTGTTAATGTCCAGTTTCCCCGCCGGCGCCCCGAACGTCGCCTCCAGCGTCTGCTCCATCGTCTGCCGGGCGGCGTTCAGCGCCGCGTCGCTCCGCACTTCCGTGCCGATGATGACTTCGTTCGACCCGACAATCTCCTGCACATCCACCGGGATCCGCGCCCCAATCGCCTTCCGGATCCGGTCCACGGGCGGTGGGCCCGAGAACTTCACATACATCAACGCGCCACCGCGAAAATCAATGCCGTACCGGGGACCGCCCTTCGCAATAAGGCTGATGATGCCGGCCGCTGAGAGCAGAAGCGATAGACCGATGAACGGCCACTTCTTGCCCAGAAAATCGTAATTCGTGTTCTTAAAGAATTCCATGCAGCTCGCAGTGCCGGCATTCGATATCGTTAGACACCGGCTCTCAACTTTTAGTTCCCGGATTGTGTTTGCAAAAATATCACACCCGGCTCAGATGCTCAACGTGGCCACCCGCTTCCGGCTGAGTTCCCAGTCGAAAATCGTTTTGGACACGAATACCGCCGTAAACACGTTCGCGATCAGGCCGATCACCAGCGTCACCGCAAATCCCTTCACCGGCCCGGTGCCGAACAAAAACAAAAACGCACACGAAACCACCGTCGTCACGTGCGTGTCGACGATCGTCAGAAACGCCTTGCTGAATCCCGCGTCCAGCGCCGCCGCCACGCCCTTGCCCGCCCGTAACTCCTCCCGCACGCGTTCAAAAATCAGTACGTTGCTGTCCACCGCCATGCCGATCGTCAAGATGATTCCCGCAATCCCCGGCAGCGTCAGCGTCGCGTCAAAATAAGCCAGCGCCGCGATCAGAATCACCGCGTTCAACACCAGCGCCAGCGTCGCGTTGATCCCCGCCGCGCGGTAGTAAATCAGCATCGAAATCACCACCGCGATCAGACCGGCGATCCCCGCCACATACCCTTCGTGAATCGAATCCGCCCCCAGCGACGGACCCACCGTCCGCTCTTCTTCCACCACCACCCGCGCCGGCAGCGATCCCGCCGTCAGGTTCAGCGCCAGGTCCGACGCCTCCTGCTCGTTCGCCGCGCCCGTGATCCGGCCCGTGTCGCTGATCCGGTTCTGAATCGTCGGCGCGCTGATCACGCTCCCGTCCAGAACAATCGCCAGCCGGTTCCCGATGTTGGACTC
This sequence comes from Acidobacteriota bacterium, assembly GCA_021813825.1. GTDB lineage: Bacteria > Acidobacteriota > Terriglobia > Bryobacterales > Bryobacteraceae > JAJYKC01. Next base: position 23,193 of record JAKAJI010000018.1, read on the forward strand.
CGTAAACTGCTCGAACCGGTGCGCCGCTTCCTGCGTCAATACAAAATCCGTCTCCCACCGCCCCGGCGTCTCGCCCTGCCCCGCGTGCGCGCTCCGGATGTCCGTCCCGCGGATCACCGGGCTCATCGCCAGCAGATAATATCCCGACGCCTGCCCGTCCCGCGCCACCGCGTGCACCAGCTTCGTGTTCAGCGGCAGCACCCCGCCGTGCTTGGCCATCGCCTCCTGCTCGCTCGCAAACGGCCCGTCCTTCACTTCATACAGCTCGAGCATCGCCTGCTCCTGCAGCAGCGCCTTAATCCGTGCCGGATCGTCCACGCCCGGTAGCTGCACCAGCAACTCCGCCTCCGCTTCCGCCCGTCCCCGCTGCTGCACCGAACTCTCCGCCAATCCCAGCGCGTTGATCTTCCGCTCGATCGTGTGCATCGTCTGCGTCAGCGTGTCCTGCTTCAGCTTGATCGCCTCGCTCGGCTTGATCGTCATCCGGTAATCCGTGCTCGACACCGGCGTCAGAATCCAGTCCGGAAACTGCTCCGCCACCAGGTTCCGGAACAGACTCGTCTTGTCCACTGGCACCCCGTGAACGTTGATCTGAATCTTGTCCGCGTCGTCCAGCGTCGCCGGCGAGTTCCGGTCCATCGGCGGCAGCACCACGCCCTGCTTCTTCAGCTCTTCCTGCAGCCGCTGCATCGTCACATCCGCTGTCGCCATGAAAGCGTCCTGCAACTGCACCTGCAGCACCAGATGGCTCCCACCCCGCAGGTCCAGCCCCAGGTGAATGTTCTTCTGGAAATTCTCCTTCACCTGCGCCAGCGACGTCGGCAGACCGAAGATGCCGAACAAACAAAGCAGGATCGTAGCGACGATCACGCCGAATTTAATCTGAAGATTTCGTTTCATGTCCCTAAAACCCGGCTGCCGGTCTCCCGGAGCCTCTAGTAAAAGTAGCAGAGCCCAGCCGAACCGGGCGCTACGCCTTCTTTTCCTCCGTCACCAGCGACGACACCGCCGACCGCGCCACCTGCAACTTGACGTTGTCCGGCTTCACTCGCAGCACCAGCGTATCGTCGCTCGTGTTGATGGCGACAATCGTCCCCACAATCCCGCCCGTCGTAACCACCACGTTCCCCGCCTCCAGGCTCTTCAGCATCTGCTGCTGCTGCTTCCGCTGCCGCTGCATCGGCATGAATACCAGGAGATAAAACACAACTGCAATCAGAATCAGCGGTAAGAAGCCCATGATCGGGTTCGAAGACGGCTGTGCTTGGAGGAACGCTGCCACCATTGGAAATATCATTTGATGAAAAGTCAGGCCGGGCGAGAAAAACCGATGCCCCCCACACCGCGCTAAACCACGGAAGCGGAACGCGCGGCGCTCAGATACGCCGGAAATCTCCCAAGCAGTATAGCCTGCCTGATTTGTCGCATCGTGTCAAGGTAGTGCCTTAGATTGTGTAAGGTCGCTAAGGTCGAAAACAACATCTCTCCGCATTGAAACAGGTGCCGAAGGTACGCTCGCGAAAACGTCCGGCACGTGTAACATCCGCACTCCTCATCCACCGGCCCCTTGTCCTCTTTATACCGCGCCTGCTTGATCAGCACTTTCCCCTGCCGCGTAAACAGACACCCGTTCCGCGCGTTCCGCGATGGCAGCACGCAGTCCATCATGTCCACCCCGCACGCCACGTACCCGGCCAACTCCTCCGGCATCCCCACGCCCATCACATACCGCGGCTTCTCGCTCGGCAGCGCCTTCGCCGTGTGCCCGGCCACTTCCAGGCTCACCTCCCGCGGCTCCCCCACCGACAACCCGCCGATCGCATACCCCGGAGCCTCCAACTCCACCAGCCCCGCCGCGCACTCGCTCCGCAACGCCAAGTCCATCGACCCCTGCACAATCGGAAACAACGCGCCCGCTCCCGGCTCTTCCTCCCGCCGCCGCCGGTAATGCTCCCACGCCGTCCGCGCCCACCGCAGGGTCCGCTCCACCGCCTTCCGCGCCCCCTCCGCCGTCACCGGATACGGCGGACACTCGTCCAGCGCCATCAAAATGTCGCTCCCAAACGCAAGCTGCGCGTCCACCGTCGACTCCGGTGTAAACAGGTGCGCGTCGCCGTTTATATGCGACCGGAACAGCACCCCCTCCTCGGTCACCGTCCGAAGCTGGCTCAAACTGAAAACCTGAAACCCGCCCGAATCCGTCAGAATCGCCCGCGGCCACGCCATGAACTTGTGCAGCCCGCCGAACCGCCGGATCTGCTCCGGCCCGGGGCGCAAAAACAGGTGATACGTGTTCCCCAGCAGGATCCGCACATCCAGGTCTTCCTCCAGCCAACGCTGCGGCAGCCCCTTCACCGTCGCCTGCGTCCCCACCGGCATGAACACCGGCGTCTCAATCACCCCGTGCGCGGTGTGGATCTTCCCGGCCCGCGCGCCCGTCTCCGGGCACACGGCTTCAATTTCAAATCGCAATGCTTCAGTGTACCGGCCCCGCCCACCGCTTGTGGTTCCCCCTCAAACCACCATCACTGCTCGCCCCGCGGCCCACCAATCGAGCGCTCCGGACCTAACACGAAGGGCCGCTGGCCCCATCCTCCTACGTCCTGTTCGAATCCCTCCTCTTCTTCCGCAAAATCCCGACACCCAAAAGCGACACACCCACCAGCGCAAAACTCGCCGGCTCCGGCGTGTTCACATTCGCCGAAATCGCGCTCAACAACACGTTCCCACCCATCGCTCCCACCGAGAAAAACCGGTCCGAGCCCAGCGCCAGGCCCGGATCGGTTCCACCCAGGGTGACCACCGTCGAACGGCCGCTTGTGGTTCCTTGATACAGCAAATTCCCCGGATTCCCATGCCGCGAACTCATCCAAAACGTAAAGTATTCCCCCTTTTGCACGCTGTCAATCGTAATGCTGCCGGACACCGGCGAGATCGTATTGAACAGAGAAGTCAGATCCAACTGCACAAACGTCCCCGGATAAATTTCATGGTCTCCCGAGGGGTCGTTTCTGATTCCCAGTCCCTGCTCGCCTGCACCGCCATTCTTCCCGTACAAATCCGCCCCCGAACATCCGGGCTCCCTCCAGCACCCACCCAACCCATACGCCGTAATCGTGATATTCGGCGCACCCCCGTTATTCGTACTCGTGTACGTCGCCGACGTCCCGAGCGTCGACGTCGGGCTCGCAAAGTTCCACGTATAGGTGATCGTCCCCCCCTGAAGACTAACCGCAAAGCTCAACATCGCTACCGCCATGCCCAAACCACTCTTCACTATCGCCAACCTCCTTCGGATTCAGCCGCCACAGTGCCTCGGACGGCTTACCCTAGGGTAGATAGACACCACGAAACTGGTAAAGAACTGTAGGTACTATGATGTATGAGAACCTAAATACTACGTAAAACACCTTACTCGCTATTGCGAATGGAATAGAAGTCCTCCATCCCCGCGCCACCATCCCCTCCCTGATAGCAAGTTCGCTCCCCCCATACTCTTCCCGCCCAGTTCCACGCCAATCTGTTTCCGGTACCATATGGGACATCCACCAGCCCCGGCCCTCATGGATCAAAACCGTTGGAAACTCGTCGACGAGATTTACAAGCGGGTGATCGAGGCCCTCCCGGAACGCCGCGTCGCCCTCCTCCACGAGTCCTGTTTCGGCGATCCCGATCTCCTTCGCGAAGTCTCTTCTCTCCTCGAAGCCCGGGAACAGGCCGGCCAATTCCTCTCCCCGCAGCAACGTGAGGAGCACATCGCCTCGTTGCGCGCCTCCACGCCACGCACAGGCGCGAGTCTCGGCCCCTACCTGATCCTCGGCGAACTCGGCGCCGGCGCCATGGGCGAAGTCTACCGCGCCCGCGATACCCGCCTCGACCGCCTCGTCGCGCTGAAACTCCTCCCCGCCGAACTCACCCACGACCCTACCGCCGTCGCCCGCTTCCAAACCGAAGCCAAAGCCGCCTCCGCCCTCAACCACCCCAATATCCTCACCATCTTCGACATCGGCCAGACCGGCGATACCTGGTTCATCGCCGCCGAACTCGTCGAAGGCGTCACTCTCCGCCAGCGTCTCGCCGCCGGACCACTCCCAGCCGAAGAAGCCCTCGCCATCGGCCTCCAGTGCGCCGCCGCCCTTGATGCCGCCCACCGCGCCGGCATCGTTCATCGCGACATCAAGCCGGAAAACATCATGCTCCGCCCCGACGGCCTCGTCAAGGTCGTCGATTTCGGGCTCGCCCGAATCCTGCAAACCGGCGAAACCGCCTCCCCACACGCCACCCAAACGGGCAGCGTGATCGGCACCCCCCGCTACATGTCCCCCGAGCAGGCGCGAGGCGAAAAACTCGACGGCCGCACCGACATCTTCAGCCTCGCCGCCGTCCTCGCCGAACTGCTCACCGGCCGTCCGGCTTTCCCGGGCTCCAGCACCGCCGAGGTCTTCACCGCGCTGCTCTCCTCTCCGCCCGTCCTGCCCGAAGCGAGTCCCTCCTCCCCCGTCCTCGCCAAGGCGCTCACCAAGCAACCCGCCGCCCGCTACCAAACCGCCGCCGAATTCGCCGAAGCCTTGCGCGCGCACACCGCCGCCTCGCCCCTCGCCTCGCGCCTGCGCCGCCTTCGCACCAGAAGGTCCGCCGCGCCCACCCTCGCCGCCGCGCTGCTTCTCGCCTCCCTCGCCCTCGGCTGGCACTGGTGGCGCGCCTCCTCCACCACCGGCCAGGAATCCCTCGCCCAACTCGTCCCCCTCACAACCTTCCCCGGCTCGAAAGATTACGTCTCCTTCTCTCCCGACGGCAGACGCATCGCCTTCTCCTGGGATGGCGGCGCCAACGCTCCCCACTCCCGCTGCATCTACCTGAAGCCCCTCCCCAATGGCGATCCCGTCCGCCTCACCAACTCACCGGGCGACGACACCCTCCCCGCCTGGTCTCCTGACGGAACCCGCATCGCCTTCTGCCGCAGACTGCCCACCGCCTCGCAGGCCGCCGTGTTTATCGTCCCCTCCACCGGCGGCCCGGAGCGCAACGTCGCCACCACCGCACGCGGCGTCTCCTGGTCGCCCGACGGCCGCTCGCTCGCCCTCGCCGATCTTCCCCCGCCGAACGGAACCGGCGGAATCTACCTGCTCTCGCTCGACACCTCCGCGCGCCGTGCCCTCACGCACCCCTCCCGCGCCACCGACGCCTATCCCACCTTCTCGCCCAACGGCCGTTGGATCGCCTTCACTCGCACCGCCGGTAACGACGAGATCTTTGTCGTCCCCTCCTCCGGCGGCGCCCCGCGCCAACTCACCTCCGACGGCCGCCCCAAATCGGGCCGCCCCGCCTGGACGCCCGACAGTAAATACATCCTGTACTCCACTGCCCGAGAATTCGGCGGTGCCGGACTCTGGCGCGTCCC
>JAKAJI010000297.1 GCA_021813825.1 Acidobacteriota bacterium
TTCCGCCATCAGCCGCCGCTCGGTATCGCGCGCCCACTTTGTCTTTTGTTCCAGATCCGCTTCGAGCTCGGCGATCTTTGCGTCGTATCCGGCGGCCATTTCGGCCGTCTCCCGCTCCCGCCGCTCGATCTTTTCCCGCGCCTGCTTCAGCTCTTCATCGAGCTGCCCGGCCCAGCGGTTGCGTTCGGCGATCTCGGCTTCCAGGCGCGCGACGTTCCGGGCCGCGGTCTGCTGGGCCTGGCTCAGGCGCGTTTCGAGCGCCTGCAACTGATGGTCGCGCTCCCGCAGCAGGTTTGCCGCGCGGGGCACGAAGACAAACGGAGCCGGCGCGGCTTTCTCTTCCTGCGAGCATAACGCGACGAAGAAATGGGCCTCTTCGAGTTTGCTCTCACGCGACTCGATTCTTCCGCGCGCCTCGGCGGCGCCGGGTTCACACGACGAAAACAAAAATGCCTCGGAATGATTTTGCGCAAAGAGCCGTACGTAGGAGAAGCGCTCCTCGAGCACCGCCCGGAATTCGGCGGCGTCGAACTCGTGGGCGTGGAACGGATTCGGACCAACGGAGGCGCGTGTTTCGGTGTAGTATTCGCGGTTGGGCGTCGAAACGGCGAACACGCCGCCCGGCGCGAGCACCCGCGCGGCCTCCTCCAGCATCCGGCGGTATTCGGAAAGGTGCTCGATCACCTCGAACGCCACGACGAGTTCGAAGCGCGCGGAAGCAAACGGCAGCGCGAGGCAGGAGGCGGCCGCGAACCGCACGTTCGGCTGCACGTAGTGTTGCTGCGCGTAGCGGATCGCATCCGTGGCGATGTCCACTCCCGCCGCACTCCGCGAGCCCGCCGCCAGAATCGCAGTGCCATAACCTGCCCCGCACCCGATGTCGAGCGCGTCGCCGCTCACTTCCAGCGAAGCGGCGAAGGCGTAGCGCGACACGTGTTCGGCCCAGAGATCTGCTTCGACGCGGCCCGGAATCACCCGCTCGCCGGTAAACTCGGTTTCAGCCAAGCGCCGGCTCCGGCGCGAGCGGCGCGGGCGACAGCCGCTGGTTCACCGCGACGCGGCAGGGAAGATGAATGTAGCCGTAAATGGCCCCGGCGCCGCGCATCATTTCAAGGACGATCGCGTTGTCGATCCAATCGCACATCGTGTAGCGCTCCAGCGGCCCGTCGGCGACCGCGGGGGAGAAGGAGAACGAAGAAGGATACAATGCCGGCAGGCTGAGGTGAAAATCTACCGTGACGACGTCGCCGGCGCGCATGGGCGAAAGCGGCGCGCCTTCGCGGGTCGTATTGGTGCCCGCGAAGTCCTGCCCGAGGTGATTGCGCATCATGAAGCCGACGTTGGGCTCGGCGAGGTCACCGTGCGCGCGCACGCTGATCCGCACCACCGCCGTCGAATCCGGCTGGAGGGCCCCCAGAGCCGCGCCGTGCTCGTCGAGGATTGCGATGCCGAGAATCTCGGCGCGCCCGTCGCCGAAGCGGTGGTCGATATTGGGGATGTGTTCGACGATCTCCGGCGCCACCCGCCGCGCTCCGGTCAACACCGCGCCGGCCGCCAAAGTCCGCGGATGCGCCCGCTCGTAGGCAGTGTCTTTTTCGAGCATCGCCGCCAGATACTTGCTGACGACCGCTTCGGTTGAGCCGATCTCCTGCACTCGTCCGGCGTCAAGCCACATCGCGCGGTCGCCCAGCGCCTTCACGTCCGAGGTGGCGTGCGAAACAAAAAGGATCGTGACGCCCCGGGCGCGCAGTTCGTGGATCCGCCGCATGCACCGCTGCCGGAAGTAAACGTCGCCGACGGCGAGCGCTTCGTCGACCAGCAGAATTTCGGGATCGACGTGAATCGCCACGGAGAAGGCCAACCGCACTAGCATGCCGTTGGAGTAGGTCTTCACGGGCTGGTCGATGAACGGCCCGATCTCGGCGAAATGCTCGATCATCGGGAAGCGCCGGTCGATCTCGGCGCGGGAAAAGCCGAGGATCGCGGCATTGAGATAGACGTTATCGCGTCCGCTGAATTCCGGGTTGAAACCGGCCCCGAGCTCGAGCAATGCCGCCACACGCCCGCGGACCCGGACTTCTCCGGTGGTGACCGGCACAATGCCCGCCGCCGCCTGCAGCAGGGTGCTCTTTCCCGAACCGTTCTCACCCAAGATGCAGAACGTTTCCCCGCGTTGGACCGCGAAGCTCACCTCCTGGAGCGCCCAGAAGTTCTGATGAAACGACGTCCTCCCCAGCGTGAGCATCTCCTTCAGACGGTCCCCCGGATGACGATATACGGGATAGGCCTTAGATACACAACGAAACTCGACAACAGGCTCAGCCACTACAACGAATCTACGGCAGGGGAGATTGGGAGTCAAACACAGCTTCAAGTTACCCGGCTGACCGCCGTGGTATGCTTAGCTCGACGCGGGTCGATCGCACCCGGGCTTTCGGTAAAACGCCTGCGCGGAGCTACCGCGTTTGACTATGGCAGCCAAGTCCCGGCTTTTGATTTTCATCGTCGCCTACAACGCGGAGAAGACGCTGGGGAGCGTGTTGGGCCGGATCCCGTCGGGTCTCCTGGAGGGATACGAGACCGAGATCCTGGTGATCGACGACGGCTCGAACGACGCCACGTTTGACCTCGGCCACCGCGCCAGCGTCTCGGACGGCCTGCCGTTTCCAGTGTGTGTGCTTCGCAACCCGGTCAATCAGGGCTACGGAGGCAACCAGAAACTGGGCTATCACTATGCCATTCAGGAGGGGTTCGACCTGGTGGCGTTGCTCCACGGCGACGGGCAGTACGCGCCGGAGTGTCTGCCGGACCTTCTGGCGCCGTTTCGGGACGGCGCCGCCGCCGTCTTCGGTTCGCGGATGATGAAGCCCGGAGAGGCGCGGCGCGGCGGGATGCCGCTTTACAAATTTGCCGGCAACCGCATCCTTACCTGGATCGAGAACAAGCTGCTCAACGCCCATCTGAGCGAGTTTCATTCCGGCTACCGGATCTACTCGACACGGGCCCTTTCGAGGATCCCTTTCGACCGGAACTCCAACAATTTCCACTTCGACACGGAGATCATCATTCAACTGCTCACGGCGCGTCTGCCCATCGTGGAACTGCCGATCCCGACCTTCTACGGCGACGAGATCTGCTACGTAAACGGTGTCCCATACGCCTTCAATGTCGTTGTGGCCGCGATGAAGGCCCGGATGCAGACGCTAGGGGTTCTTTACGACCGGAAGTTCGATTGCGCGCCTATCCAGATTCCGAAATATGCTGCGAAGCGAAATTCCGATAGCCCGCAGGCACTGTGCGTGTCGCGGGTTCCGGAGGGGTCCCGGGTCCTCGATCTGGGTTGCGACGGTGGGGATTTGGGCGCGCGCTTGCGTGAGGAGAAGGGCTGCGTTGTCGACGAGTGGGCACTGCCGCCGGACGGAGCGGAATCCGGCGTCGATGAGGCGCTTTTGCACGACTTGAACACGGGTTTGCCCGACCTCGACTGGAACAGATACGACCGGGTTCTGTTGCTCGATGTCATTGAGCATCTGAACCGCCCCGAGGAGTTTCTGGATTCCTTGCGCCGGGCGCTTGCGTTGAACCCCAAGGCCGAGGTGATGATCAGTACGGCCAATGTGGCCTTTTTCATCACCCGATTCATGATGCTATTCGGCCAGTTCAACTATGGCAAGCGTGGCATTCTCGATCTGACTCACAGACGGCTTTTCACCTTCGGCTCATTTCGCCGCGCGGTGACACAGGCAGGCTTTGACATTCTTGAGACCCGTGGCGTGCCCGGGCCGTACCCTCTCGCGCTGGGTGACAACTGGCTCAGCCGGGCGCTGCTGGGCGTAAACCGTTTGCTGATCCACGTGTCGAAGGGGCTGTTTTCCTATCAGATCCTGCTGCGGATTAAGCCGCGGCCCACTCTCGCATCGTTGCTTCGATCCGCAATGGATGAATCTGTGGTCCGCAGAGCGAAGTCGCACGCGGCTGGGCTTTCCCGTTAAGCGGGTTCGCGGGAGGTTCAGAAAAGCGGCGAGGGGGGACAGGTGCATTCATCGCCCGCGGTGGAATGTCAGGGCGGCCGCAAGCCCCTGCTTGGCTGGCACGCCGGAGGGTCCTTGCAGCTTAGGCGCTGCGTGCCTGTGAGGTTTCAGCTCACCGCGGTCTATGCGGCGCGCGGTACCGAAGTCCAGAAGGTCTGTAGCCGCCCTGGCAAGCTCGGAACAGCGATAAGCACCTTCTTTCTGGGCCGCAGCTCGTGACAAGGAGAAGGAAACCTGTTAAGCTTTGCCGCAGCCCATCATTAAGATACCCTAATGTGGAAAAGGTGTCAATACAGGCTTCCCGCGGCTCAACGTGCGGTTGACAGGCTTCGCCGCGGCTCGATACGCTGGTGAGTACAAGCCGGTGTAGCTCAGGTGGTTAGAGCGACGGTCTCATAATCCGTAGGTCGCAGGTTCGAGTCCTGCCGCCGGCACCACCGCGCAGCGTTTGCTGCTTACTTTTCCCCCACGATCAAGTTATAAATCCGGTCGAGGTCGTCTTGCGAGTAATACTCGATTTCGATCCGTCCGCGCTGGTCGCTCTTCTCGACGATGCGGACGCGGGTCCCCAGGGCTTCCTGCATGGCGGTCGCCGCTGCTTTGACATTTGGGTCCTGTGGCTTTTCGGCCTTGGGGGCTTGCAGGTCGTCTTGCGTGGCTTTGGATGTAAGATCTCTTACGATTCGTTCCAGTTGGCGCACTGAGTTTCCCTGCGTAGCGGATTTGTGTGCCAGGTTGACGAGCTGCTGTTCGTCGTCGATGGCGAGCAGGGCGCGGGCGTGGCCCATGGAGAGGCGCCGCTCGGCGAGCAGAAGCTGGACCTCGCTGGGGAGTTTCAGGAGGCGGAGGGTGTTGGTGACGGTGGCGCGGTCCTTACCGGTTCGGCGGGCGATTTCGTCATGGTTGAGGCCGTGGTGGCGGTGAAGCTGATCGAAGGCGTGGGCGATCTCGATCGGGTTCAGGTCTTCGCGCTGGATATTCTCGATGAGGGCGACCTCGAGGAGTTGGTTTTCGAAGTGTTCCTGGATGATGGCGGGGATGAAATTGTGTCCGACGATTTTGACGGCGCGGAGGCGGCGTTCGCCGGCGATGAGTTGGTAGCGGTCGCCGTTGGGACGGACGAGGATTGGTTGGATGATGCCGTTGGCGCGGACCGAGTCGACGAGTTCCTGGAGTTTGGCGGGATCGAAGATGCTGCGGGGCTGGACGGCGCTGGGGTCGATCAGGTCGACGCGCAGGAGGGTGACCATGCCATGGGTGGGCTTTGGTGCGTCGTCTGGCGGAGGGGTTGTGGGTTGGGCGTGGGGCTGGGCTGATTTCGGCGTGGGAGCGGGCCGGTTTGGCAGCAGAGCGGCGAGGCCTTTGCCGAGGGCCTTATTGGGCTTGTCGTTGGGCTTGCTCATGGGAGAGAATTTCCTTCGCGAGTTGGATGTAGCTTTCGGCGCCGCGGGAGCGTACGTCGTAGGCGAGGATCGGTTTACCGTGGCTGGGTGCTTCGGCGAGGCGGATACTTCGGGGAATGACGGTGTGGAACACTTCGTCGGCGAAGAATTCGCGGAGGTCGTCGGCGACCTGGCGGGTGAGGTTGGTGCGGTCGTCGAACATGGTGAGGAGTACGCCTTCGATGGGGAGTGGATTTCCGAAGGAGTGGCGGACGCGGTCGACGGTGTCGAGGAGTTGGGAGACGCCTTCGAGGGCGAAGAATTCACATTGGATGGGGATGAGGAGGGAGTCGGCGGCGACGAAGGCGTTTAGTGTGAGCAAGTCCAGGGCGGGGGGGCAGTCGATGAGCAGGAAGTGGTACGAGTCGCGGAGCGGGGCGATGCGTTCTTTCAGCCGGAATTCGCGGTTTTCGTCGTCGACGAGTTCGAGGTTGGCGGCGACGAGGTTTTTGTCGGCGGGGAGCAGGTAGAGTCCGTCGAACTCGGTTTGGACGACGGCTTCGGCGGCTGGTATTTCGCCGGTGAGTACGTCGTAAAGTGTTGGATTTCCTGTGTTTTTGGCGATTCCGAGGCCGGTTGTGGCGTTGCCCTGCGGGTCCGAATCGATGAGCAGGATTCGGAGGTCGTTTGCGGCGAGGGAGGCGGCGAGGTTAATCGCGGTGGTGGTTTTGCCGACGCCTCCTTTTTGGTTGGCGACGGCGATGATCTTTCCCAAGGTTGTGTGAATCCGGCGGGAGGCGTCCCTGGGTCTTACCGTATCACAGAACGGGGTGGAATGTTCCACGTGGAACATTCC
>JAKAJI010000298.1 GCA_021813825.1 Acidobacteriota bacterium
TGGGATTGGTAATCGCAGATTTGTCGCTTCCCCGCGCGCGGGGATTGAAGGGGTCATAGGTTTTCAGGGACTGCCCACGTGCGGTCGCTTCCCCGCGCGCGGGGATTGAAGGATCGCCTGCCTGGTCTTGCCAAGGCCCATGTCGTCGCTTCCCCGCGCGCGGGGATTTGAAGGGGGATTGAATGGATTGTTAGTGCGCGCTACCGCCAAATTCCCGGATTCACCGGGATTGGCCGGCAGAGGCATTTTTTAGCCTTGCCAAGCAACTTTTCCAAAAAACACATATCCTTCCTAGCCACCGTGCCGAGATCGCCGCTCCTGCGCCATCCTGGCGCGATCTTGCGGCATCCTCCGCCCCCCGCCTACCCCGACACCAGCCGAATTGCTCGCCGGTAGCTCGGCCACGAAAGCTCCACCACCCCGGCGCCGGCGCCGGTCAGCCGGTCGAACCCCGCCGGCGTGAGCAAGTCGCGCGCCGCGTCGATGGTCTCGTTGGTCGTGATTACGGTCGGACGCATCTGGCCCCAGCGCTTGTCGAGCAGGTTGAAGGCGCAGGAGCGCTCGAAATCGGTCCCCAGGCTTTTGCCCATGTCGTCGATCACGAGCACGTCGACGGCCGCGAGCCGATCAAGCACATCGGATGCGCTCGCGGCACTGGCGCGCAGCCGATCCATGAAGTCCGAGACGCGCAGGTACAGCCCGGACAGCCCGGCAGCGCGGCAGCGCAGCAGCAGCGCGATCGCAAGATGCGATTTCCCCGTCCCGGTGGATCCGCGCAGCAGCAGTCCGTCGGTGGCCTCGCGGCGGGAGACGCCATGCGCGTAGCGGATGATCTCGTCAAGAACCTCCTTCTGCCGGACGCTCGAGCACACGAAGGATTCGAACGTCGCGGCGGCGAATCGCACCGGAATCTCGCTCGACCTGGCAATCGACGCCAACGACTGCTCCCGCCCGCACGCAGGACAACACGGCTGCGCGCGCAGCGTCCCGTCCGCGTCAACCGAATACGGCTGCCAGGGCCCGTGCCGCTCGCACCGCTCGACCATGTCGGCGCACTTTCGCTTGGCATCCATGGATCGAGCGGCGAGCTGGCTGCGCAGGGCGGCGAAGGCTTTGGTATCGGCAGGCGTGATCATCGCGAGATCCTTCCGTCGCTCAGGCCGCTGCGGCAACGGGCGCGCGCCGCGCCGGGAATTCCGGAAGTTCCGCCGGATTGAGCGGCACCTTCGGATCCATCGACCATCCCGAGCGCTTCATCCGCGCCATCGCCGCGACGCGGGCCGGCAGCTTGTCGTCGGCCACCGTCACGACCTGCCCGTAGATTTCGAACGTCGCGATCGTCTCGGCGAAGATCCCGCTTGACTCGAGCACGACCAGATCCTCGCCGAGGAGGTACATCCCATCGCTGAACCGGATGACGCGCTTGTCGTCGGGCGCCACGCCATCGTCCGCCATGAACTGCGCGAGCGGGTCGAAATCGTCACCCGGCTGCACCCCCAGGCGCGACGGCCGCGCCGCGGCGCGCTGCACGGCGGCAGGCACGACAGCGTTGGCCGAGTCCGCGTAACGCCCCTCGAGCACCTTGGTGAAATTCGTCGGCAGCACGAGCCAGCGCAGATCGGCGCTCCACCGGCGGTTGCCGGACTTGCCGAGCAGAAAGTCCGACGCTGCCACCCGGGCGAAAAACAGCTCGAACGCCCGCAGTCCGTCGGCCCGGGCCCGGAACCCGAACTGCTCGATGCCGATCCCGCGCCGGCCGGCATCAAGGCCTTCGCGCCACCGTGCGACCAAGTTCTGCGCCGCCTGCGATCCAGCCCATCGGCTCTCGATCACGCGCGGCAGCGTCGGCAGCATGCGGTGATAGATCGCGATGAGCTCCTGGTGCGGGCAGCTCGGATCCACGGCAGATTTCTTGCCAGCTGCTTTTGCCGTTTCCGACCCCAGGTCCAGTTCCAGATCCGCGGCGCGCGCGTCGGCACCCTGCGCCATCGGCGCTGGGTCCGACAAGCACCCGTTAGGGTGCTTAGGTTCTTCCTGTTCCTGTTCCTGTTCCTGTTCCTGTTCCTGATTTGCCATACTGTTGCCGGAAGGGTTCCGGTAAGCCGTTGATTCCCCTTGATTATTGCTGTGAAAATCGGTCTTTTTGGGGGGTGTTTCGGGGCCCTCCAAAACGGCCATTTTTGGGGTGGTTTTCGGGGTGGTTTTTGGGTGGGTTTCGGAGGGGTTGGCGGTGTGGTTCCCGGAACCATTTGCGGAACCCTTTGCGGAAGCGTTCCGGGAAGGGTTTGCGTATCCGGTTGTTTTTACGTGGATTTCTGTCCCGGAACTGTCAAATTCGATGGCGAATCGCTCCTCGAACGAGCGCCCCATTTTGCAGATTGCGCGCCGCAATTCCACCTTCGCCCGGTCGCGCAATGAGCACTCCGGAAGCATCTGAAACGCGCGTCCCCAGGCCGTCACCACGTTCGGGTTGTCGGGCCGGTTGTATTTCACCGCATTCGGGATCCAGACCAGGCGCGCCTGCCAGTCCGCCGCGGCCATTCCGGCCGTTTCGATTTCGCGGAAGCATCGCTCGAAATCCTCGAGTTCCCAGCCAAGGCTCTCGGCGATTGCGGCCTTGCCCCGGCTGAACAGCCCCGGGATGATCCCGGTGTGCTCCCCGGTCAGCAGGTAGAGCCACAGCGCCTGCCCGGACGGCGCCATGGGAGACAGCGACCGGCAAAATTTGCCATCGCCCCACATCCGCACGGCGATCTTGCGATAGATTGGCTTGTCGTAGGAACTCATCGACCGACCTCCAGCAGTCCGCTCTCGGCGCGGCGAGCAAGCTCCTCCAGGATCCGGCCAACCAGCCGCGATTTCGTCATGCCGCTGGCACGCTTCCAGAGAAACCGCCCGTTGGGCCGCGGGATCTGCATCTGGTGCGCGCATGCATCGATCATCGCGCCAAGGTTGTGCTGCAGATACCCGGAATCGATCAGCGGGCGCACGCGCGCAACAACCTCGGCATCGACATCGATGGATTCGTACGTCCCTGCGGCGTTGCGCCACCAGACCCGTGCCTTGCGCGGGGCTGTGGAGCTGGCGCCAATCACAGCATCCCAGTCCACGGCATCCGCGATGACGTCTGCCACCACGCATTCATCGGCTTGCATAAGCTCTCTCCTCACACGATTTCAATCGCGCATGCTCCAGAGGGGACAACACCTTGAATTCCACGACCCATAGCAGCGGGTTTTCCGCCCACGAGCCCGGGCCGTTGATCTGCTCCCACAACGCGCAGAAACTGTCGCGTGCAGTTACGCATGGCGGCACGCCGACGATCTCGTCATCGCAGTACCGGCGCCATCCCTCACCGACAACCACGCGCTCGACACCTTCCGCCATCGCATCCGCCTCGCTGATGTCACGCAGCCGCTCCAGGCGGGACGAGACGACTTCGAGGGTCATCCGCGATGCGAACCGCGGCATGAACATCGCCGGCCGCAATTTCCCGTAACCCGGCTGATGCGGCGCGTCAGCCTCGTACCAGAATCGGTGCGCCGGATTCAGGTCGCGCGGTTTCGTTCGATCCTCGCCTTCCACCGTGCGCCACGCTTCCCGAACCCATAGATGCGTTCGGGGGCGGCCATAGGGGCACCGGACCCC
Source organism: Acidobacteriota bacterium (assembly GCA_021813825.1). GTDB lineage: Bacteria > Acidobacteriota > Terriglobia > Bryobacterales > Bryobacteraceae > JAJYKC01. The sequence goes on from JAKAJI010000298.1 coordinate 3,649, forward strand.
GACAATGGCGCCGCTCCGGCGCTCCACGAATGCGGTGCGCGGCATCGGATCCCGACTCAACGGATGCGGCGATCGAGCCAGGAACTCTTCGTGGGTCGCGATCCGGACGACGTCCTCCAAGCCGGTAGCAAGCCGCCGCGTCTGGGTTTTCCGGCCGGCACGGATCGCCCGGACCATCTCCGGGCGGAATGCGATGGGAAGGCAGTCGGTAGCCACGATCACCGATAAAGCTCGAAAAATCGGCGAAGGAACAATTCCCGGGAAGCATCCGGGGAGCACGCGACGATGCGCGACTCCAGCGGGGATATCCCAACGGTCTGCGCCCACCGGTCGTCGTGCGCCGGCATCAGGTCGCGCTGCTCGGTGCAGAGGGCGATCCGATCAGCCATCTTGACTTCCTTTGGAAGCGTGTCGCCGAGGCCGAACCGGGCAAGCACCGCGCGTTCCACGCGCTGCTCGATCACCTTGTAATCGGGCAGGAGGGCTTTGAGCGGCGCCGTGACGTCGCCGACAAACGCTTCGGCCGCATCGTGCAGAAGTCCCGCCAACGCATGCTCTGCGGGCACGATTCGCGACACCAGGACGGAATGCTGCGCGACGGAATAAAACGTGCGCGTGTGCCCAGCGTACCGGCAGACATTCGACAGTGCGTGCGCGATGTCCTCGATCGAGAACTCGCTGCGATGCGGATCTTCAAAATTGAAGTACCGCCCGCTCACGGTAAGAATGTCGGGCCTCATACGAGGGCTCGGCGCCGTTGGTCAGGTTGGTAATGAGACGACATGAATCGTGACTCCTCGATCGCCTTCGGCTTTGTTTAGATGATTGCCATGCTATGCCGTTGCGCTTACTAGGTCAAGCAACAGTATGCGTCAGGAGTGCAAATACAACAACCCTTCCCACAACCGTTCGCCAAACCGTTCCGGAATGGTTGGTTGAATGGTTGATGGAACGGTTATTGGAAGGGTTTGCGTAACAATTTGATTTGACTCGTGAATGCCTGCGCGGTGTGGCGCCGCGGCGTCGCGCTCAGTCCAAATCGTTGCCCCTGTCCGCGCAGGATCGACTGCCGGCCCCGCCCACACACCGTCGAGTTGCCGGGCAGCGACCAAAGAAAAACCCCGCCGGCAGCAAATGCTGCAGGCGGGGTAGGCCATCATCCACGATTCACGCGGGACGACGAACCACGAGGATTCGACGGATCCTGTCGAGAGGAATTTCCGTGTCGTACCGATCGTCGATCGGGTTGTACTCTTCAATCCCCGCGTGCGGGGAACACCGCTGGAAGCGGGTGATGCTGCCGAAATCCGCTTCCGCGCGGGCACTATCGAACCACCGATGGATGTTTGCGATGTCCCCGACTCCAGCTCCCGCAAGCCGGTTGCCCGGCGAAACTGCGCCGATGCATAGCGACGTGCCGTCCTCATCGACGTAATGCAGGCCGCCCGCGCCGTCCTCGTAGACGAAAAACTTTTCGCCCGCCATGATTCCTCCATGTCCAGGTTCCGGCGGAAATGCCGGGTTCACCTGGAGTTGTCGGACGGCGACAACAAAAGTCCGCCGGAGCGCCAGAGATCAAGCCTCTACCGGCGCTCCCACGGATGTCGACCGCAGCCGGCCGCGGATCCCCGCCGTCAACGAACCACCATCCGCCAGCGCGGCGCGCGCAGCATCATCGAGGTAAATCTTCACCCGTACCCGCTCCTCCCTCCCCCTTTCCGGCACCGGCCCGGCTTCCGTTGCCGCAAGACGCCTCACGCCCAAGCTCAAATCCCCGCCGCCAACATCCAAAATCCGCGAAACCTCATCCCGCGTCAGCAGTACCGTCGTCGCCCGCGGGTAGCTGCAGCCATCCCTGCTCCGCCTCCCCTGCGCTCGCCCCAGCCCGCCGCGGTGCCCGCGACGTCGATCCCGCAAGAATCCGTCCACCACATCCCGGTCGCAATCCAGCGCTCGACCGTCCAGCCACATCCGGTAGCAATCCGCGCCGCCCGCAGCAAGACACCGGACCAGCACCCCCTGTCGACCATCATCGAGCGTCACCAGGCCAATCCGGCGAACCTCAAGCCCACCATCCCCCGCCAGATCAGCAACCCGCCCCTTCATCCAATCCATCCCCGCGGAAAAGTCGACTTCTCGGGCAACCGCATATCCCTCAATCAAGATCGACCTCTCCTCCCCGCCAGATTCGGACATCGCGATATCCCGTAAACAACGAATATCCCGTATTCAACCACGGTATCCCGCAATCAACAAGAGATATCCCGCATTCAAGCGCCAGCAGGCATCGGCGCGCGCGGTCCGCGCGCCGGATATCCCATATTCAATCCCTCGGCGCCGCGCACAGCAATATCCCTCATTCAACAATATCCCTCAATCAACCGCAGATTCGCCCCCCCGGGCGGTCGCCACATGGGTGATCCCCTCCAGGTTCCGGTACTTCATCTCCACCTCATATCCCGCATTCAAAAGGTTCTCCACCACCTCTCCCCTCGTCCTCTCCAGCATCGCCCCCATGTCCCCATCCAACAGCGCCAGCGCACGCCCCACCCGCTCCATCCGGCTTCGGGCATCCGACAGCTCGGACCGATACCGCTTCACAGCCTCGGCAGCCA
>JAKAJI010000299.1 GCA_021813825.1 Acidobacteriota bacterium
CGGCGACAGCCCGAAGATCGTGCTTGCGCCGGCGACCATCGAGGAGTGCTTCCACCTGATCATCACCGCGCGCCGCCTGGCCGAGGATTTCCGCTCTCCCGTGATCGTGCTCTCGGACGCCAACCTCGCCACCGGCCAGCAACCTTTCCCGAAGCCGGAGCCGAAAGAAGCCTGGCTGGCGCGGCCGGTGGATCAATCCGACTGGGACTCGAAGATCGCGCCGATGGCCTGGGACCCGCGCACCGGCCTGTCCAAGCGGCCGATTCCCGGCCAGCGCGGCGGCCAGCACGTGCTCACCGGCATCGTTCACGACGAGTGGAGTCATATCGCCTACGAATCGGGCATTAACCAGCGCGCCATGGCGATGCGCAGCCGGAAACTCGCCGCACTGGCGAGCGCGCTCAGACCTCCCGTGGTCCATGGCGACGCGGAAGGCGACCTGTTGGTGGTCGGCTGGGGCTCGACGCTCGGGGCAATTGAAGAAGCGGTGGATCGCCTCCGCGCCCAGGGCCGGCGCGTCTCCTCGCTTCACCTGCGCTTCCTTTCGCCGCTCGAACCGGGGTTGAAGGAGATCTTCCGGCACTTCCGGAAGGTCATGACCGTCGAGGTGAACTACGCCGACGATCCGGACGCACCGTTGATTAACGACGAGACGCGGCGCCGCTCGCAACTGGCCCGCCTTCTGCGGGAGCACACGTTAGTGGATGTCGATTGCTGGGGACCGGTGCCCGGAAGTCCGCTGCCGCCGGGACAGATCGAGGCGCATCTGGCCGCAAAGCTCGAACAATTGGGGAGGGAAGAATAAATGGTTGGGCTAAAAGCAGAATGGGAAATCGCGCCGGCGCCGCGGGAGTGTACGCTCGCCGAGTATAAAGGGGCCGAGGCCCGGTGGTGCCCGGGCTGCGGGGATCACTCCGTGCTCAGCGCCGTCCAGAAGATGGCGCGGGACAAGCAACTCCCGCCGGAAAAGATCGTCGTGGTGTCCGGCATCGGCTGCTCCAGCCGCTTCCCGCATTACATGTCGAGCTATGGCTTCCACAGCCTCCATGGCCGGCCGCTGCCTGTGGCCTGTGGCGTGAAGAGCCGCCGCCCGGATCTTCACGTGTTCGCCGTCAGCGGCGACGGCGACTGCTGCGCGATCGGCGCCGGCCACTGGGTTCACGCCATCCGCTACAACATGGACATCACCATCCTGATGCTCGACAACAGCATCTATGGGCTCACCAAAGGCCAGACGTCTCCGACGACGCGGCTCGGCCGCGCCTCCAACACCCATCCGCATGGCTCGCCGCTGCCCCCCTTGAATCCGCTCACCGTCACGCTCGGCATCTCAAACGTCTCCTTCGTCGCGCAGACGGTGGACTGGAATCCGCCGCATCTTTCGGCCACCATCCACGCGGCCCACGATCACCCGGGCACGGCATTCGTCCGCGTGCTCCAGCGCTGCCCGCACTTCACCGGCGATGTGTACGCCGACGCGCTCGAAGACCGCAGCCATGTGCTCCTCCTGGAGCACCCCGACGGCATCACCCTCGAACCGGCCATGCGCGAGCGGCTGAAAAACCGCATCGAGCATGACCCACGGGACCTCGGGGAGGCGTTTCAACTCGCCGCACGGACCGATGTTTATCCGGTGGGGCTGTTCTACCGGAATCCGGACGCGGTCCGCTACGACCTGGTGACGGCGCACGGCTTGGGCAAAACTCCTGCGGAAAAACTGGGCGCGATCGAGCAAGCGATCGAGAGGTTCGCCATCTGATGACTGCGGAACGGGATAAACAGGCAGCGGTCGAGCGGCAGCAGATCCGCACGTTTCATATCACCGGGCGCGGCTTGGACGAGTTCCGGCCTGCGGCGCCATTGCGGTTGGCCGGGGATGAGTTCGCGACGCCTTCGAGCGAACGCGCCTATCCGCTCTGGGTGGCGAAGGGCAAGCGGCCGGTCCCGCTCTGGGATTTGTTTGACGGCCTCGAGCACCGGGCGCAGATGGTGGCGGCCATTGCGGGCGTCCTCGAAGCAAGACCCTGGGTGGCGGGCGCCGAGGCCGCGAAACGGCTGCTGCTGCCGGTGGAAGAGTGCTCGGAAGAGGAACTGCTCGAAGCCCGCGCCAGAATGGCCGGGGAAGCGATCGTGGCCGGATTTGACAGCCGCGCGCTGCCGGCGGTCTACGCGTCGATTTTGAGCGCCTCCCGCGCCTCGGCCCGGGAGCGCTTCGCCGAGCGAATGAAAGCGGCGCGGGATGGGCTGAGCGAACTGATCGCCGCCGATGACGCCCATGCCCCGGAAGCGGCCGGCGCCGCGCCCCTTGCGGCCGCGCTCGGCGGGCAGGCGGCGGTTTACCTGGATGCCGAGTTGCTTGCTCGAACTTTGCGCGCCCCGGTGGAAGGTGCGCGGCGAATGAGTCCGGAACGCCGGGCGCGCATCGAACGCGCCATCGCGACACTCGAGGACGCACTGCAATCTACCGCCGCCGGGCCGGCCTTTCGCCTTTTCCATCCGCCCGAGTTGCCGGCCAACGGCATTGAGCGCTGGGGTGGATGGAGCGAGCCGAGCCTCGAACCGTTCCACGACGGGATGATGTTCTGCCAGCGCCAACTCGAGTGGTTTGTCGCCCCCTTGCGCGCGCTTCGTCTGGCTCGCCTCGAATCCGTTTCGGCCTATGATCCCGCGATTCACGATGAGGCGCTGCGCCGGCTCGACTGGCAGGCCGCCAGCGAGGAAGAACTCGCCGCACTGGCGCCGGTGGTGATCGTAGAAACCACGGAAGGCCTCGCGAAGGCCTCGCTCACCGGTTTCAGCCGCGCGCTTCGCTCCGGCATGCCGCTCCAGCTTCTGGTCACCCGCTCCGGCTTCGGGGTCGGCGAACTCGGGGAAGCCGGGATCGAGCCGGGCTACCTCGCCATGGTGCATCGCGAGTCGTTTGTCGTGCAGGGGACGATGGCCCGGCCGGCGGAGTTGTCGGCCCTCCTCGAAGACATGGCGGCCTCGCTGCGTCCGGCGGTGGCCGTCATCGCCACTCCGGAACCCGACGCGGACCCGATCGAGGCTTGGGAGGAACTCTCTCTGCTCGATCGCGCGCATGCCGCCCCATCCTACCGCTACGATCCGGAACGCGGCGAAACCTGGGCGGAGCGCTTTGAAATTCTGCCGGGGCCTGGCGAGCCCGAAGAAGAACCCGTGTCCGTCACCGCCGCTCACGCCGCGGCGCTGTCCCGGCGGATGCTGGACCATTTCCGCGTGCTGCCGCCTTCGGCCTTCGACGGCGAGCAGGTCGAGCTCGGTGGCTATCTCGCCGAATATCGTGACCGTCCTCCGCTCGGGATCCCCTTCTTGTGGGTACTCAGCCCGGATGGAGAGCGGCAGCGCGCGATTTGTACTCGTGAGCTTGCGGCGTTGTGCCGGGACCGTCTCCGGTCCTGGAAGGCAGCGCGCGCGCTGGCCTCGCCCCCTGCGGCCCAAGCGCCGGCGGCCGCGCCGGATGCCGGACAAGCCCGGGCCGAAGGTGCGCGCCAGGCGCTGCTCCGGCTCGTCGCTTCTCTCACCGGGCAGGAGGCGGCTGCCGCGGCAGCCGCAATCCCCGCTTCGGCCCCCGCCCCGGCGGCCGCGGCGACCGCTCCAGCGCCGGCCACGGCGCCTTCCGCGGGTCCTTCCGCTCCGGCTCCCAGCGCAGCAGCCCCACCGCCGGCCGAGGAAGCCGTCGCGCCATATATCGAGTCGTACCTGTGCACGAGCTGCAACGATTGCCGGAAAATCAATCCGCGCCTGTTCGCCTACGACGCCAACCAGCAGGCTTACATTGCCGACCCCACCGCCGGTACTTTCGCCGAGCTCGTGAGAGCCGCCGAAGGTTGTCCGGCCAAGTGCATCCACCCCGGCACGCCGCTCCCGGGCGACAAGACCGTCACCCCGGATCTGCTGGCGCGCGCGGCGAAGTACCGCTAAGCGGTGCTTTCCATCCCGCCGCCGCGCGCCACGGTCAACGTAGCCGGAAAAGCAGGTAGGACGCCGCGGCGAACAGCGACATGTTGGCCAGCGAGTCCCAGGTGAAGCCGAGCCAGCGCTTGCCGGACCGGTAACTCAATGCGATGGTTACAATGGCCGTCATCGCCACCGCCGACGCCGCGGTGACGGCGTGGCTCGAGGAAACATGGCTGAGAATCGGGCCCTGGGCAAAGCAAGCGTCGTCCATCGCCAGAATTCCGGCGTTGAACAGATTACTGCCGAGGATACCACCCACGGCCAGGTCCACCGCCCCCAACCGGAGTGAGGCCCGCGTGACCACCACCTCGGGCAGAGACGTAGTGACCGCGACGAAGATAGTTCCGGCGAAACTCCGGCCCAGCCCGGTCACCGTCGCCAGTTCCCCACCAAGCTCGGGCAGGTAACTCGCGGCGATGAAAATTACGGCGGCGTGGGCGGCGTAGCGGCCCCACACTCCTGTTCCGGTTAGCCGCGCGTACTTGTCCTGTTCGGAGACATCGGTCAAGAACTCGGCGATTTTCCGCTTTTCATACCGGAACACCGCCCGCATGGCGAGAAAATACGCAATCAGTAGGATGGGTGTGTAGATTCCGACCCACCCGATCGACGGGAGCGCCGGGCCGGCCACGATGCCCATCACGATCAGGCCGAGCATCAAGACGCCGAAGGCCGCCGTGAGAACATGGCCCTCGTGCGCAACGGCGGAGATCGGACTGCCCCGGCGCTTGATGTCCAACATGGCCAGGATCAGAAGGTTGAACATACAACTGCCGAGCACGTCGCCGGTGGCGATGTCCGGCAGACGATAAACCGCCACGGAACTGATGCCGGTAACCAGTTCCGGGAGCGAGGTCACCGACGCCATCAGGATCACGCCGATCCAGGTTCGCCCCATCCCGGTTCGTTCGGCGATGATGTCTCCATAGGCGGAGAGCCGCGAGCCGGAGTAAACAATCAGCGCCGCGCAGACCAGGAACTGTATCCATATCATGCCCGGGATCTCCGTCCTGCCCGCCGGCCGATCCATTTCTCGAGCTCGACCGCTAGAAAAATCACAAGGCTCAGGCCTACGGCGAGGGCGAACTGAGGGGCGGGCAAGGCTTGCGTGGTAAATACGCGTTGCAGTCCTGGCACATAAACCAGTGCCAACTGCAGCAGCGTCGTCAACACGACCGCGCCAAAGAGCGCCCGGTTCGACGATATGCCGATCTCGAAAAGGAAGTCGTGTTCGCTCCGGATCGCCATCACGTGCGCCATCTGCGAGAGCGTCAGCGTGGTGAACAACAGCGTCTGCCAGTGCGGCTCGCCGGCGCGCCAGAACCCGTAGCCGGTACCGAGCGAGAGCAGTCCCATCAGCAGACCCACCCACACGACATGACGGCCCAGGCCGCGGTGGAAGATACTCTCGCCCGGCGGATGCGGTGGACGACGCATCGCATCGGACTCGGCCGGTTCGAGGCCAAGCGCGAGCGCGGGCAAACCGTCCGTCACCAGGTTCATCCACAAGATCTGAAGCGGTAACAGCGGCAGGGGCATGCCGAGCAGCGGCGCCACCAGCATCACCGCAATCTCGCCCGAGTTCGTGGCCAGAATGTACTTGATGAATTTTCGCAGGTTGTCATAGATCACCCGCCCCTGCTCGACGGCCGCAACGATGGTGGAGAAATTATCATCCAGCAACACCATGTCCGCAGCTTCCTTCGCCACGTCCGTCCCGGTTATGCCCATCGCCACGCCGATATCGGCCCGTTTCAGCGCGGGCGCGTCGTTCACGCCGTCCCCGGTCATCGCGACGATATGACCGCGGCGCTGCAGCGCTTCGACGATCTTCAACTTGTGCTCGGGCGACACCCGGGCATAAACCGGCGTCGCTTGCGCTTTGTCCTCGAGTTCCTCTACGGTCATCCGGTCCAGGTCGACACCTGTCAGCACGCCCGCTTCCCCGTTCATTCCCACGGACGCGGCAATGTAGCGCGCCGTTAGAGGATGGTCGCCCGTAATCATCACCGGCCGGATACCGGCTGACTTGCACTTGGCCACCGCCTGGGATGCCTCCGGGCGGGGCGGGTCGATGACACCGGTCATTCCGACAAAGATCAACTCCCGCTCGATCCGTTCCCCCACACCGGTCTCGGCTCTCTCAGCGGGCCGGAAGGCAAGCCCCAGCACGCGCATACCCTGCTTTGCGAGCGAGTCGTTCAGCCCGAGCAGGCGCCTCCGCCACTCGTCGCCGATTGGTTCCACCCGCCCGTTCTGCCACACCCGGCCG
>JAKAJI010000300.1 GCA_021813825.1 Acidobacteriota bacterium
AGATCCTCGGGCTCCTCTGCTGGTCCAGTTACCGCCGCCTCCCCCGCATCGCCTGCCCCACCCTCGTCATCCACGGCGACTCCGACCTCATCCTCCCGCCCCAGAACGCCTTCACCCTCGCCCGCCGCATCCCCAACGCCCGCCGCGTCATCCTCCCCAACGCCGGCCACATGTTCTCCACCGACCAACCCGCCCTCGCCCACCGCGCCCTCTTCGACTTCCTCAACAGCCTCCCCGGCGGCTGAGCTAAACCGCGGCCCATCCCGAAAGCGACTGCCGTGCCCACCCGGGTAGACGGCTTTATAACCCAGACCGCCGGATAGCGCTGGTCGGCGCGGTCACCTTCGCCTCAGGCTGTTCAACGCCACCACCAACAAGAATTTCCGTCGTGCGCTCGAACCGCGCCCGTACCGGCGACCGTCGCGGCCAGACTCGGTCACTGACAGTAATTGCCGAAACACGCGTAGCTGCAGCAATCAGAATCGTCCGAGCAATACTCGCCGGTCAGACCACACGGCTCCCCGCATGTGTTGGAGTCCGGGTTACACCACCCGCTGCAGCAATCCGTGTCGTAGTAGCAGGAGTTCCCATCCTGTATGCACGGGCCGCAGACATTGCCGGATAGACAGATGAGACCCGCGCAGCACGTCCCCTGATTACATGGATCGCCGGACGGCAGGCAGCATTCCGCCGGGTCGTCAACCGCTCGGTTAAAATACGTGGGGCCGCAGTACTGGTCGGGGTAGGCCCGGGACAACTCACCGACTTTCCGCAGTCCTGGTACGTCTGCACTATAGTCTCCATCCCGGCTCCTTCCACGAAGCCGGCGGTAATGTTGTTGAAAGATGTGTTACCAGCCGAGCAGCAACTATTACAGGGATAGTCGGTCCGCCGGTCGTAGCTGTCGCATTGCATGATCTGCGCGTGAACGGCCGGCACTGGCCTCATGCGCCACCACGCGCATGCAACGAGAACGGCGACGGTAAGTAGTCTGGTTGCGGGTTTCATGCTGGTGCGGCTCCTCTCCTCCTACGGGGGGTACAGCGGCGGTAGATTGCGCCCTCTTGCCCCGGGAAAGTACCCGTAGGGAAGTTGCTTGAATTTACCCGGATGCTCCGGATCGGGGACGGAAAACGTACCGTTCCATCTCATGCCGTCGCTGAAGTAAAAGTCGCTCCGGGAGAGGTTGACCTGGGTCACCTCCGTTACCGGCATCAGCGTCGTCAAGGCGCTGCGCTCAATCGCATCCATGTGATCGCCAATCCGGACCACGAGCGGCTGCAGCGGCTTCCAATCGAGCGGGGGCATATCGGGGTAATTGGGCTTGAGGGGCTTGCCTGTGCGGCCGTTGTAGGCGTCGATGGCGGGCATCTTGCCGAATTCGATCATCGCCCCGGCGCAGGGAACCGTCCGGCAGTCGCCCGTATCTAGAAAATCCATAATGAGGCTGCCGTAGACGATGGTCTTGTTGGTGCGGTTGAAGAGCGTAACTGTGGTCTGCCGGAGCCAATCGTCACCCGCCGGAAACGGAGCCAAGGGTTGCATGACGGCGGGCCACTTGATCCACAACCCGCACTCGATCGTTTTGCCTGCTACCGAGACATTCGTGGTCATCACCGCATCTGGCACCCTGTCCGCTTCCATCATTCGAAGCAGCTTTTCTCCCGGTCTGAGCTGAGCAGGAGCCGTGACCACAACGACGCCGAGCAGCGCTACGGCGAAGAACCGCAGCAACGGGCGCGTGAAACGCGCCTTTCCAATTCTGAAGGGAATCATCTCGATCTTTCCTCCTGACTGTCCTAGCCCGGACAGGGCGCCGGAAGCCCCGGCGCTCCGCGCCACACGCGGATAAGCAGTGGCGTCCAGCGCTTCTCTCTCTTTGTCACTCGTCAGTTTTCCAACCCAGGTCCGCTTGACAACGCCGTCCTGGTCGACCTGAAGCAGGGTCGGCGTCCCCGCCGCCTCAGTCTTCCCGACGCGCGCCTGCCGCACGTCGCCGAACTGCACGCCCTCGCCGCTCAAGTACCGCTCCGACTCCGCGAACGGGTGTGGCAACGCGGCCAGGAATTTCACGCTACCACCGGCCCTTTCTCTTAACCGCCGAATGAACGGAGCGCTTTCCGTAAAAAAATGGCAACGTGTGGAAAGCCCGAGAACACGCGTCCGCCCGTTCGCGTGCCAGCATAACGGTGAGGACTCGCCTCACCCGCGCCGCCGCCAACGCGAACTCCCAATTGTGCACTTAAATCTTCAACGTACCGGCAGGACTCCATCACTGGCAGTAACCCCCGAAACACGCGTAGCTGCAGCAATCGGAATCAACCGAGCAATAATCGCCGGACAGACCACAGGCTGGCCCACACGTGTTCGAGTCCGAGTTGCAAAATTCGCTGCAGCAATCCGTGTCGTAATAGCAGGAACTTCCATCCTGGAGACACTGGCCACAACTGTTATTCGACAGACAAACGAGATCGTCGCAGCATATCCCCTGATTACACGGGGAGCCCTCAGGGAGGCAGCAGTCGGCCGGGTCGTCAACTGCCTGGTTGAAAAACGTCGTGCCGCAATAACCATTCGGGTTGGGGCCAGGACAGCTTACGGATGTTCCGCAATCCTCGCTATTCTCCACTATGGTCTGCATACCAGGTCCATTCACAAAGCCATCCGTGACATTTTGTTGGTAGGTCCCAACGGAGCAGCAGGTGTCGCAGGGATCTTCGTCCTGCCTGTCGTAGGCGTTGCATTCCATTATTTGCGCGTGAACGGCCGGCACGGGCCTCATACACCACCACGCGCACGTAGAGAGGACAGCGATGGTGAATAATCTCACTACGGGTCTCATGACGACGCGACTCCTGTTCCTTTACGGGTTGTATCCCGGCGGCAGGTTGTGCTCTCTCGCGCCGGGAAAGTATCTGTACGGAAGTTCCTTGAATTTACCTGGATGCTCCCTATCGGGCAGCGAAAACGTGCCGTTCCACTTCATGCCGTCGTTAAAAAAGAAGACGCCCCGGGAGAGGTTGACCTGCGTGACCTCTGTCACCGGCATCAACTTCGTTAGGTAGCTGCGTTCGATGTCGTCCATGTGGTCGCCGATCCGAACCACGAGCGCTTGGAGGGGCTTCCAATCGAGCGGGGCCATCTCCGGATGGTTGGGCTTGAAAGGCTTGCCCGTCCGCGCGTCGTAGGCATCCACCACGGGGATCTGCCCGAACTCGATCGTCGCGCCGGCGCAGGGAGCCGTCCGGCAGTCGCCCGTATCTGGAAAATGCATAATGAGGCTGCCATAGACGATCGTCTTATTGGTGCGGTTGAAAAGGGTAACCGTCGTCTGGCGAAGCCAGTCGTCTCCGGCCTGAAACGGGGACACGGGCTGCAAGACCGCGTGAGGTTTGATCCACAGCCCGCACTCAATTGTCCTGCCTGCCACCGAAACATTCGTGGTCATGACCGCGTCCGGGATCCTGTCCGCCTCCATCATGCGAAGTAACTTTTCTCCCGGTGCAAGCTGAGCAAGAGCCGTGACTACGACGACGCCGGGCATCGCTACGGCGAAGCACGGCAGCAAGAGGCGCGTGAAACGCGCCTTTCCAATTCTGAAGGGAATCATGTCGATCCTTCCTCCTTACTGTCCTACCCCGGACAGGGCGCCGGAAGCCCCGGCGCTCCGCGCCACATGCGGATAAATAATGGCGTCCAGCGCTTCTCTCTCTTTGTCACTCGTCAGTTTTCCAACCCGGGTCCGCTTGACCACGCCGTTGTGGTCGACCAGCAGCAGGGTCGGCGTCCCCGCCGCCCCAGTCTTCCCGACGGGCGCCTGCCGCACGTCGTCGAACTGCAGTCCCTCGCCGCTCAGGTACCGCTCCGACTCCGCGACCGGCTGCGGAAATACGGCCAGGAATTTCACGTTACTACCGGCCTTTTCTCTTAATCGCCGAAAGAACGGAGCGCTTTCCGTACAAAAGTGGCAACGTGTGGAAAGCACGAGAACAAGCGTCCGCCCGTTCGCGTGCCAGTCAACGGCGCGAATCCGCTTGCTCATGTCGCTGCCGGCCGTGACGAGGCCGGTTGGATTCACAGGGCGCGAATTTCCGGGTGGCGCCACTCGAATTGGCCGGCTATAGCTTCTCAACAGTACAACGGCGAGCACAACCGCGGCGACGAGCGTCGCTAAGTTGGCCGCAATTTCGAGCACGCCGGACACAATCGCCCCCCGGGCCATGCTCCTTAGTGAGTCGCATCCCAACCTCCGATTCGCCAAAACCCAATATTGGCGGCCAGTCCTCGCATTAGGGCGTGACCTCCACAGAATGGGTCAGCCAATCGGCGGCGTCAAGTCCCCCTCAGGGGCCACTGGCGAACCCATAAACCCCGGACGGCCCCTCGCCCTCCGGAGCGCCAAAGCCTGCCTGCGGCTGGCAACCCGATGGCCGGCCACTCTGCCTCGCGGGATAAGCAACTCGTCACTCGCCACGACGCCCCTCAGTGCGCCGCCATGCAGCGCAGCGTGTCCCGCGCGATCAGCAACTCCTCGTTCGTCGGCACCACCCAACCCTTCAGCCGCGACGACGGCCGCGCAATCGAACCTTCCCGCCCCACCGTCGCCACGTTCGCCGCTTCGTCCAACTCCAACCCCAACGCCGCGAGCGGCCGGCAGATCCGCGCTCGAACCTCCGCCGAGTTCTCGCCGATGCCGCCCGCAAACAACACCGCATCCGCACCACCCATCGCGACATAGTAGGACCCGATGTACTTCGCCACCCGGTAACAGAACGCGTTCACCGCCAACTCCGCCCGCTCGTTCCCCTTCGCCGCCGCGGCCAGCACGTCCCGCATGTCCCTCGATACACCCGAAATCCCAACTAACCCCGATTGCGTGTTCAGAGTCACGTCCACTTCCGCGTGCCCCATCTCCGCCCGCTCCAGCATGTAAAGCACCGCGCCCGCATCCAGATCCCCCGGCCGCGATCCCATGATCAACCCCTCAAGCGGCGTGAAACCCATCGATGTATCCACCACCTTGCCGTGATCGATCGCACACACCGAACACCCGTTGCCCAGATGACAGGTAATCAGCTTGTAAGCCTCCCGCGTGTCACCGTGAATCTGCGCGAAGCGGTAGGAAACAAACCGGTGCGACGTGCCGTGAAACCCGTACCGCCGCAACTTATCGCGCGTGTAGTAAATATACGGCACGCCATAAATATAAGCGTGCGCCGGCATCGTCTGATGAAACGCCGTGTCGAACACCGCCACCTGCGGCACCCGCGGCAGAATCTTCTTCGCCGCGTAAAACGCCTTCAGGTTATGCGGATTGTGCAGCGGCGCCAGATCGCTCAACGCCTCGATCTGCCGCACCGTGTCGTCCGTCATCAGCGTCGAGGCATGAAACCGCTCGCCGCCGTGCACGATCCGGTGCCCCACCCCGTCGATCTCCTCGAGCGACCCCAACAGCCCGCTCTCCCCCGCCAGCCACGCGAACGTCGCCTGGATCGCCTCCTGGTGCCGCAGCACCTCGCGCACCGTCTCCTGCGGCGGCTGCCCCGCCACAACCAGCCGGCTCCGGGCGTCCGTACTCCCAATCCGCTCGAACACCCCCTGCGCCAGCATCCGGTCCTTGTTGGACACAATCTGTTGAAAGCTCGTTTCGATCAACTGAAACTTCAGCGACGAGCTGCCGCAATTCATCACTAAGATGCGCATAGTTTAGTAGGGCCACCGCCAGTCACGCACTTCCGGCATATCTTCGCCGTGCACCGTGATGTATCTCGTGTGCTCGGTCAACTTATCCCGGAATCGCTGCCGCGCGTGCGCCGCGATATCCTTCAGCCTCCCAATCCTGTCGATCGCCTGCATCGCCAGGTGATACCGGTCGAGGTCGTTGAGCACGCACATATCGAAGGGCGTCGTGGTGGTCCCTTCTTCTTTATACCCGCGCACGTGAATATTGGAATGATTCCGCCGCCGGTATGTCAGCCGGTGAATCAGCCACGGATAGCCGTGATAGGCAAACACCACCGGCTTGTCCGTCGTGAACAACGCGTCAAAATCCGCGTCGCTCAGCCCGTGCGGGTGCTCGCTCTGCGGCTGCAGCGTCATCAGGTCCACCACGTTCACCACCCGGATCTTCAGCTCCGGCAGCGTCTGCCGCAGCAGGTCCACCGCCGCCAGCGTCTCAAGCGTGGGCACATCCCCCGCGCACGCCATCACAATGTCCGGCTCCGCCCCGGCATC
>JAKAJI010000019.1 GCA_021813825.1 Acidobacteriota bacterium
GCGAGATGTTCGAGGCGGCCGAGGGCCTCGCGCATTTCGCTTTCGGTGCGGACGATGCCGACGAGGCTCTGCATGCACTCCTGGATTTCGTATTGGATCTGGTACGGATTTTCGCCGGCGGCGCCGCGATCGAAGGGCAAGAGGGCGAGGCGGGCGGCTTCGCCGGTCTGACCGTGGTCGATGGTGGGCGAGGAGTTCGTTCTTGCGAATTCGGCGGCGTATTGGCCGGCGCGTTTGCCGAAGACGAGGAGGTCGGAGAGGGAATTGCCGCCGAGGCGGTTGGCGCCGTGGAGGCCGGCGGCGACTTCGCCGGCGGCGAAGAGGCCGGGGAGGGTGGACATCTGCGAGTCGCCGTCGACGCGGACGCCGCCCATCATGTAATGGACGGTGGGGCCGACTTCCATGGGTTCCTCGGTGATGTCGATGCCGGCGAGTTGCTTGAACTGGTGATACATGCTGGGCAGTTTGCGTTTGATGTAGGCGGCGCCGTCGGGGAGCCGGGATTTGATCCAGGCGATATCGAGGAAGACGCCGCCGTGGGGGCTGCCGCGGCCGGCCTTTACTTCGCGGTTGATGCAGCGGGCGACGTGGTCGCGGGTGAGTAACTCGGGCGGGCGGCGCGCGTTTTTATCGCCCTGGGTGTAACGAAAGCCTTCTTCTTCGTTGTCGGCGGTTTGCTGTTTGTATAAGTCGGGGATGTCGTCGAACAGGAAGCGGCGGCCCTCGCTGTTGCGGAGGACGCCGCCGTCACCGCGGACGCCCTCGGTGACGAGGAGGCCGCGGACGCTGGGAGGCCAGACCATGCCGGTGGGGTGGAACTGGACGAATTCCATGTCGAGTAACTCGGCGCCGGCCTCGTAGGCGAGGGCGTGCCCGTCGCCGGTGTACTCCCAGCTATTGCTGGTGACCTGGTAAGCGCGGCCGATGCCGCCGGTGGCGAGGACGACGGCCTTGGCGGGCCAGAGGAGGAAGTGGCCGCGCTCGCGGTCGTAGCCGAAGGCGCCGGCGATGCGGCCGGAGTCGGTGAGCAGGCGGAGGACGGTACATTCCATGTGGACTTCGAGTCCGGTGTGGATGCCGTGATCCTGGAGGGTGCGGATGATTTCGAGGCCGGTCCGGTCGCCGACGTGGGCCAGGCGCGGGTAGCGGTGGCCGCCGAAGTTGCGCTGGAGGATGCGGCCGTCGGGGGTGCGGTCGAACAGGGCGCCCCAGGCTTCGAGTTCTCGGACGCGGTCCGGGGCTTCGCGGGCGTGTAACTCGGCCATGCGCCAGTTATTGAGATACTGGCCGCCGCGCATGGTGTCGGAGAAGTGGACGCGCCAGTTATCGCGTTCGTCGACGTTAGCCAGCGATGCGGCGATGCCGCCCTCGGCCATGACGGTGTGGGCCTTGCCGAGGAGGGACTTGGTGACGACGCCGACTTTGGCTCCGGAGGCGGAGGCTTCGATGGCGGCGCGCAAGCCGGCGCCGCCGGCGCCGATGACGAGAACGTCATAGGGATGCGTCTGGTATTCCACCATTAAAAGATTCTCCAGTCGTGCCAGATGCCCATGGCGCAGAGGCGCACGTAGATGTCGCTGAAAGCGACCGAGCCCAGACTCGCCCAAGCCCACTTTTTGTGATTGCCGTTGAGGCAAGTTACGCAGTTGTAGATGCGGCGGCGGGCGGGGTGGCGGGAGATCTGGTCGAGTGCGCCGCCGATGAGGTGGCGGAAGGCGTGGCAGCCGAAGATATAACAGGCGAGTAAGACGACGTTAACGGCGAGGATGAGAGTGCCGAGGCCGATTCCGAAGCCGTCCTTGAACCAGCAAGCCCGCCAGACGTCGTAGACGAGAACGAGCCAGACGGGGTAGGACAGGCGGAGGAAGTAGCGGTGGAGGTTTTGGAAAATCAGCGGGAAGGTGCGTTCGCCGCGGTAGTGGGTGCGGGGTTCGGAGACCGCGCAGGCGGGCGGGTCAGCCCAGAAGGCCTTGTAATATGCGCCGCGATAGTAATAGCAGGTGAAGCGAAAGAGGCCGGGGATCCAGAGGATCAGCAGGGCGGGGGAGTAAGGAAGAAAGCGGGGGATCCACGCCGGTTCGGGTCCGAACCAGGCGCGGGGAGAATCGCCGAAGATTTCCGGTGAGTAGAAAGGCGATATGTAGGGGCCGGAAACGTAGTACTTGTTCTGGAACGCGGCCCAGGTGGCATAAACGATGAAAGTGCCGAGGCCGAGGAAGACGAGCAGCGGAGAGAGCCACCAGAGATCGCTCCGCCGCGTCTGGCCGAAGTGGTTCTTGTCCCAGACAATGTCTGGATGCGCCATGCATGCCTCCGTTTGTGGTGGTGAATACCATATCACAACGAAGGCGGACTAAAAGCAGGGCGCCGGGATGGCGCGTGTGGAGGCGCTTATCCGGCTGTGGCGAAGCGGCGGCGGCGAGGCTGGAAGCTTCGCACCTGGGAGTGCGACGGAGTGGGGACCGCCAGGATGGGTCCGGACTGCGGCGATTTTTCTTCGCGGCGGAGGCCGGATGGAGTTTCGCGCTCGGTGAGGCGGATTTTCAGCGTGCGCTCGATGTGCTGCACGTCTTTGCGCTCGCCGCGGGTGCGGAAGGTGGAAGCGGTGCCGCGGGCGCCGGCGCGGCCGGTGCGGCCGATGCGATGGACGAAGTCTTCGGGTTGCTGCGGGAGGTCGTAGTTGACGACGTGGGCGATGTTGTCGACATGGATGCCGCGGGCGGCGACGTCGGTGGCGACGAGGACGCGGTATTGGCCCGACTGGAAGCCGCGAAGGGCGGTGTTGCGCTGGTTCTGGGTGCGGTCGCCGTGAATCGCGGTTGCCTTTACGCCTTTCGCCGCGAGGCGCTTGGAGAGGCGGTCGGCGCCGCGCTTGGTGCGGGCGAAGACGAGGAACGATCCTTCGCCGGTGTCGAGGAGGTGATGGAGCAGGGAAAGCTTGACGTCCTGCTCGACTTCGTAGACGTGGGTGTCGATCTGCTCGGCGGGTTTGTTGACGGCGCCGATACTGATTCGAACGGGGTCCTTGAGGTGTTTGTCGACGAGACGTTTGACGGAGTTTTCCAGAGTCGCGGAGAAGAACAGAGTCTGGCGTCCGGACGAGGTGCGGCGAAGGATACTTTCGACGGCCGGAAGAAAACCCATGTCGAGCATGCGGTCCGCTTCGTCGAGAACGGCGATGCGGATGGCGTCGAGGGAAACGAGTTTGCGGTCGAGGAAATCGCAGAGGCGGCCGGGGGTGGCGATGATGACCTGCGCTCCCTGGCGCAAGGTACGGAGTTGCGCGTTTTCGTTCATGCCTCCGACAACCACGGCGGACCGGACGGTGGTTGCGTGGGTGAGCAGTGCGAAAGACTCATGAATTTGCAGGGCGAGTTCGCGGGTAGGGCTCAGGACAAGAGCCTGGGGGCCTCGTGCGGGCGATGGGCCGAGGCGCTCCAGAATGGGCAGCGCGAAGGCGAGTGTTTTGCCGGTGCCGGTTTGGGCGGTGGCGATGAGATCACGGCCTTCGAGGGCCGGAGGGATGGCCTCGGCCTGAATGGGCGTGGGCGTGACGAATTTCCCCGCGGCGAGGTTCTTCAGAAGCGCAGGGGAAGTGACTAAATCGGGAAAAGTATTCATTCAGAAGTAAACTTACAGAAACAATCAGCGAGGCCGACAGGTAGGAAGGCGAAGCGGATCCGTTGCGGTTTTTTTATTATAGCGCAGAAAGGGTCAGGCTTACTGGCCCTGCAGGGTGACCTGGGCGCCGAGGGAGGAGGAGATGATTTCGAGGCCGTTGGCGATGTTGATGGATTGGGCGGCGTCGACGGTTGCGCTGGAAGCGGTCTGGACGAAGACCTGGAGGTGGGTGGGGCTGAGGACGTTGACCTTGGTGACGATGACGTCGGGGGAGCCGAAGCCGACGCGGGTGAGTTTCGGATCGAAGTCCGTGTTGACGCCGATGACGTCGACGGTGGATGCGCCGGGAGGAAGTGTGGCGGGGCTGACCTGGAGGCTGGGGGTGGGAGCGTTGTCGTAGACGTAGGGGGAAGCCGCGCCGGAGTAGAGAGAGCTTTGGCCGTCGGGGTTGAGGGCGACGATATTGGCGGTGTAGGCGCCGGGAGCGGGCGGGGCGCTGACGATGAGGCGGCCGTCGGGGGTGAGGGCGCGGACGGTGCCGGGAGCGCCGTCGAAGTAGATGCGGGTGGCGGTGGTGAAGTTCTGGCCGGTGATGGCGAGAACGCGGCTGGAGAAGGAGGTGACGGAAGAAGTGACGGGGGGCGGCGAACTGACCAGGTGGAAAGCGGTGGGCAGAACATATGTGTCATAGGATGTTTGAAACAACATGTGCTGCGGGCCGCTGGTGGCCTGATTGTCGACCGAGAGATCGACGGCGAGGTAGTTGTAGGGCGCCGGATAGGGGCGGGCGGAGCCAGGGACGATGGAGGCTTCGGCGCCGAGGACGTTGAAGCTGAGGCCGGGGAGCAACTGCTGGTTGGCGAGGAGGCCGATGCCGGTGGCTTCGAGGGTATCCGGGGTAGCGCCGCCGATGAGGAAGGGCGGGGCGATGACGGCGATGGTGGAGGTGACGTAGCCGTAGGTGCGAACGCCGTAGACCGGGGGGACAGGTTCGGGTGTGACGGAGAAGTTGATGTTGGGAGCGTCGACGCCGGCGGCGACGGTGACCGGGGAGGCTTGGGAGGCCTGGGATGTGCCGGGGTAAAACTGGGTGGCGAACATGCTGGTGGGGGTGATGGGGGTTTTGCCGTCGGGGCCGACGGGGTAGGTGACGCCGTCGTTGCCGGACTCGCCTTCAAATGGCGGGGGAAGGGGGTTCACGTAGACGAGATACGCGCCAGCCGGGATGCCGTCGATGGTGTACGTTCCGTCGGGGTTGGTGAGAGCGGTGACGGCGTCAAGGCCAGGGGCGATGACGGTGACCGAGGCGAGGACGGCGGGGGCGCCATTGGTGTAGGTGACCGTGCCACTGACCGAACCGGTGTTATTGGCGAAGCTATTGGCCGGGTAGAGGTACGAGATGCCGGCGATGTCGTCGGCGGCGAGCGGGTTGGCGCGGGTGGAACCGGTGGTGATGTAGGTGGACATGACGCTCGAGGCGAGGGTGTGCTGGAGGCCGAGCGTGTGGCCGAATTCGTGGACCAGGGTGCAGAACATGAGCTCGCTGTAGCTGGGCAGAGAGCTCAGGTCGGTGGGGAGGCGCATGCGCGAAGTCTGGATAGGGTAGAAGGAGTTGCCGGCGGCGTCTTTGGTGAGGGCGCCGAGGGGGGCCTGGGGGCCGGAGATGGCGTAGAGGCCCTGCGGTACTTGATCAGAGAATTCGATGTAAATGTATGGTGTGTTGGAGGTTGGTTTTGAGAGAAGCAGGCCGCCGTAGGCCAATTTCAGACTAGAGGAAGAAACCTGGTTCCAGACTTCGGCGGCGGCGCGGATTTCGCTGATGAGGGCGGGAAAGCTGTCGCCGGGGGCCAATTTCTTGGGTGGGGTGGCGGAGATATAGAAGTAGACGGTGGGGTTGTTCTGGGCGTCGGTGGGGAGGGCGGTGAGGTCGAATTTCTCGACGATGGGAGAGTAAGGGGCGGAAGTGGTTGCGTACTGCTCGTAGAAGTAGTGAGCGGAGACGGGGTAGGAGGGGGTGAGCCAGAGGGCAAGCGCGACGCTGGGGATCGAGAGGCGGCGTAGCATATGGCTCGCTCTCAATGAGATGCACTTCGACGGCCAAGGGTTGCGGATTGAAAACGAAGGAGTAAGGGGTGAGGGCGGGGTTTGCGGGTGGGTTGGGGTGACACAGGGCGGGCGGCAGCTAGGGGCATGGGACGCGGGGTTAGGGTTCGTCGCGGACGATGAGGAGGGGGACGTTGAGGCTATGACGCAAGGCGTTAATTGTTGTCCCGAAGATGATGTCTTTTAAGCCTTTGTGGCCGTGGGCGCTCATCACGATGAGATCCGGTGCGACGAGGCGGGCGAAGTTCACGATTTCGCGTTTTGGGTGGCGGGAGTAGCGGATGGCGGTTTCGACGACGCGGATGCCGGAGGCGGTGAGGTTGGCGGCGATCTCGGAGAGGTAGTCTGCGCCGGCGTGGATTTCGGCAGTGGAGGCGAGGGGGCCGTAGAGCTGGCTGGTGACGTCCTCTTCGACGTGGATGAGATAGAGGTTGGCGCCGTAGACCTTGGCGAGTGCGGCGGCGTGGCTGAGGGCGAAGCGGTCGTGAGAGGAGTGGTCGAGTGGGACGAGGATGCGGGTGTAGTGGTGAGGTTCGAGGTGATCGATGACGTGGGCGGGAAGGACCTGGGAGGGTTCGCCGCGACGGAGGGCGGGAGGGAGCCAGGGTTCGAAGCTGATCCAGGCGAGCAGGAGGGTGAGGCAGGAGACAGCGAGAAGTGCGGCGGCTTCGAACCAGTGGCGGGCCGGGCCGGCGGAGGCGAACCAATCGTTGAGGGTGTCCCGGGTGAGTTTGGCGTTGAGACCGATGACGACGGCGGCGGTGATCCAGGAGGCGATGCGGACCCAAGGGGCGTTGGCGAAGGCGCCCATGCGGTTGCGGTCGCTGGTGAACTGGACGAGGGGGATGATGGCGAAGGGGAGTTGGAGGCTGAGGATGACCTGGCTGAGGAGGATGAGGCGGTAGGCGCCTTCCTGGCCGGCGAGATAGACGACGAATGCGGCGGGGATGATGGCGATGGAGCGGGTGACGAGGCGGCGGAGCCACGGCCTCATGCGGAAGTTCAGGAAACCCTCCATAACGATTTGACCTGCAAGGGTTCCTGTGAGGGTTGAGGACTGGCCGGAGAAGAGCAGGGCGAAAGCGAACAGGCCGCCGGCGAAGGTAGCGCCGAGCAGGGGGCTGAGGAGGGCCTGGGCTTGAGGAAGTTCTGTGACGATGATGCCGCGGGGGAAGAAGACGGCGGCGGCGAGGATGAGGATGGCGGCGTTGACGAAGAGGGCGCCGTTCAAGGCGAGGAGGGAATCGTAGAAGTTGAAGCGGCAGGCTGTGGCTTTATCGGTGGGTTTGTTGCCGATGTGGCGGGTTTGGACGAGGGCGGAGTGGAGGTAGAGGTTGTGGGGCATGACGGTGGCGCCGAGGATGCCGATGGCGACATAGAGGGATTCGCTGTTGAGGCGGGGAATGAGGCCACCGGCGATGGCGGGGAGGGAGGGGTGAGCGAGGGCGACTTCGATGACGAAGCAACCGGCGATGAGGGCGATCATCGAGAGGATGAGGGCTTCGATGATGCGGATGCCGAGGCGGGTGAACCAGAGCATGAGGATGGTATCGAGGGAGGTGAGGAGGACGCCTGCCAGGAGTGGGAGGTGGAAGAGGAGTTGGAGGGCGATGGCGGCGCCGAGGACTTCGGCGAGGTCGCAGGCGGCGATGGCGATTTCGCAGAAGAGCCAGAGAGGGATGACGATGGGGCGGGGATAGGTTTCGCGGCAGGCTTGGGCGAGGTCGCGGCCGGTGACGATGCCGAGGCGGGCGCTGAGGGTTTGGAGGAGGATGGCCATCAGGTTGGAGAGGACGAGGATCCAGATCAACTGATAGCCGAAGCGGGCGCCGCCTTCGAGGTCGGTGACCCAGTTGCCGGGGTCCATGTAGCCTACGCTGACGAGGTAGGCGGGGCCGGCGAAGGCGAGGAGGCGTTTGAACCAGGTAGTGTAGCCCGTGTGGACACTCGAATGGACTTCGGGGAGCGAGGTCGATGCCATGTTGTGGATCCGCGGAGGCTGCTCCGGTTGAGTCGCGGAGCTTAACTGTAGTTTAGTGCGGGGACAGGGGGCGGGTCAAACGAGAATTGCGGGGGTGAGGTGAGGCGTCAGAAGAGGCGGTCCTGGCGGCGGAGGGTGCCGAAGGAACTGACGTTGGAGACGCCGAAGGAGACGAGAAATTCGTTTTGGTTGCGGGTGCCGAAGTTGAAGCGGCGGAACTGCATGGTGATGCCGCAGCAGTCGGTGTTGTAGGTGACCTGGGTGGTGATGAATTCGAGGACGCTGCGGTCGTAGTCGTAGTAGACGCTGACGGCGCCGCTCAAGCCTTTGCGGTTGGTGCTGCCGTAGCCGAAGGTAGTGGAGATCTGGTTGGAGTTCGTAATGAGGATGGGGTTATCGCGGATTTCGTTGTGGCCGAGGGCGACGAAGAAGTCGGACATGCGGTAGTCGACGGAGATGCCGGAGTCGGTGAGGTGTCCGATGAGGGGGTCGTAGTCGGCGCGCCATTCGAGGCCGATGCGGGTGAGGAGGCGGAAGTCGGAGTCGATGGGGGAGTAGGTGCGGGGGCCGGCGAGGAAGGGGAAGGCGGTGAGGTCCTCGGCGGGTTCGATGATGTTGAGGCGGCCGGGTTGGACGGCGCCGCCGAAGGTGGGGTTGAAGTAGCGGTCCTGGCGGATTTCCCAGTAAGCGAGTTCTTTCACGCTTCCGTCTTTTTGTTTGATGTAGAAGCGGTTGGCGATGGAGAGGTTGAGCTGTTCGGTGTCGGCGAGGAGGTCGACTTCGTCGAAGCGGGGGACTTGATTGAACGTGCGGCCGATGCCGCTGACGCTGCGGAACTCGATACGAGGTTCGATGACGTGCTTGAGCTTTTTGCCGAGGAACTTGGGGGCGTTGAAGACGCGGGCGAAGGAGGGAGGGATGAGGACGACGTCGAAGTCGGCGGCGCTGCGGACGAAGTCCCTGGCTACGAAGCCGGTGTTTTGGTTGAACTCGGTGCCGTAGAAGGTTTCGTGATCGGTGAAGGTGGGCATGATGCTGAAGCCGTCCCAGTGGAAGGCGGTGGTGACGCTGGGTTCGGCGTCGAGGCGAGGGACGAAGGCGACGGTGTCGAGTTCGCCGACGTAGGCGGCGGGACTGGTGCCGCCGGGTTGGGAGCGGTTGAGGCCGGAGGCGCTCGAATCGAGGGAGAACCAGATGGGGAGCCAGCGGTTGGAGAGGAGGTGTTCGCTCGAGACGAATTCGGCGGAGGGGAGGGTGCGGACGACGATGGTGTCTTTGGGGTCGACGTTGAGGTAGTTGACGTCGCGCTCGGCGACGAAGGTGAGGCCGAAGGTGGACCAGTGTTTGTCGATGAAGCCGACGGAGTGGGATTCGGAGAAGATGGCCTGGTTGAAGATTTCGGTGAAGTTTTGGCGGAAAAGGTAGGAGCTTAGGTAATCTACGTCGGCGCGGCCCTCCCAGCCATCGCCGAGTTCGGTGCGTCCGACGAAGTCGATTTCGTAGCCGCCCTGTTTTTGGAGGGTATTGCCGATCATGATGCCGCGGTCCTGTACGCCGTAGACCTGGAGGTCGAAGTCGGTGCCGGGCTGGACTTTGCCGCGGAGGTCGGCGTAGTTGGAGAGGCCGCGTTGGGAGAAGTAGATGGGGCGGTAGAGGAGGTCGTAGCTGCGATTGATGGCCCAGTAGTAGCCGATGCCGTACATGAAGCCGCGCTGGCTGGCGATGCCGAGATTGGGAGCGAGGAAGCCGCTTTTGCGTGGTTGTTTGCCGAGGGGTTTGTAGAAGGTGGGTAAGTAGAAGAGAGGGATGTTGCGGAGGCGGAAGACGGCGCGGTAGGCGATGGCGCGTTCCTGGCTGATGATGTCGAACTTGGGGCCGGAGAGAGTCCACCAGGGGTCGGGCATTTTGCAGTTGGTGATGAAGCCCTGGTGGAGGATATAACGATTGGCGATGCGGTCGACCCATTTGGCCTGGAAGTAGAAGGGGCTGCTGGTGGAGAGGATGCCGGGGCGGACCTGGACTTTGGAGGGGGATTCGCCGGTGACGTCGTAGAAGTGGCCGTTTTCGGTGTCGACGTTGTACTCGCCGTGGTCGCAGTGGATTTTGTTGCCGGTGACGTAGCTTTGGAAGAGGACGTTGCCGCGGACGATGACATCGCCGGTGTCGGAGTTGTAGTCGATTTCGTCGGCTTCGAGGAGGGTGTCGGTGGTTTCGACGCGGGCTTTGCCGCGGAGGAGGCGCCAGGGTCCGTTGGTTTCCTGGGCGATGGCGCCGATGATGACGTGGCTGACGTCGGGGGCTTCGGGGTGGGGGATTTTATATTTGACGTTGGGGTTGGCCGGGTTCGGGGCTTGGGCGGGCGGGGGAGCGGGAGGGGGGAGGAAGGGGGGCAATTGCGCCCAGAGGGGTCCGAGTCCGGCTATCAGAAGAAGCCGGGGCAAGAGGCGCAGCGCAAAAAGTCCGTGACATTTCAAGGTGAATATGTTACGTAAGGGATGAGGGGTACGCTCGCCCGCGTGCCCGATGAGGTTACCGTTTCGGGGGCAAAGCTTGGCGGGAAGGAGCTTCAACCGCAAACGGTAGCATGGATAGGAAACGCATCGCAAGGCCGGGAAGCTGAGGGGCGGGACCGGCGGCGGTGGACGAGGCCGTGCGTCTTTGGGCGCGCGCGAAACGGAAAAGAACTCTTTGATCACCTGCCCCTACTGCGCCTCTGAAAACAGCGGCGACGAGCATCGCTGCCAGCGCTGTGGCCGCCGACTTGAGCCGGACACTGCTTCCAAGATTTTCTTCACGCGGGAAGCGACTGCGCCCGCGCTTGCCCCTGTGGTGAAAGCCGAACCGGGGCCACCGCCTGTGACTGCGCCGCCGGGTTTGCGGCTGGTTGGCAATCCGCAGCGGGCGCTTTTTCCGTTGCAGCCGGAAGCGGCGGGGCGGGAGAACCCGGCCAAGCTGAAGGAGGCGGGGCGGGAAGAAGGAGCGCCTCGGCCGCGCAGGGAGCGCGTCGCGGCGCAAAGTCCTTCGCGGTATGAAGTTTCGCAGCAGAAGTTCGAGTTTCCCGTTGCATCGCCGCCGGCAGGGCTGGGGGAGATGTCGAGGCACATCGACTGCGACGCGACGGCGGCGACGAGGGTGGCGCGAATTTACGGGCTGGTGCTGGACCTGGGGGTCATTCTGGCGGGGATCGGGTTGTACCTGGCGGCGGTGAAGCTATGGCTTGGTTTTCTTCCGGCGGGACGGCCTTGGCTGATCGCGCTGGGGGTGGCGGCGGGGACGATTGCGGTGGGGTTCAAGGCTCTGTGTGTGTGGGGCAACGGGGATACACCGGGTCAGCATTGGATGGGGCTTCGAGTGACGGCGTTCAACGGAAGGAAGCCGACGCGGAGCCAGCGTGCCCAGCGGGCGTTGGCGGGCTTTCTGGTGAGCTTCGGCGGGATGGGGTTGGGGCTGGCATGGGCGATGGTGGATGAAGAAGCGCTGACATTCCACGATCTGATCTCGCGGACGTTTCCGGCCGAAAAGGAGTGAGGCGGCGCCGCGATTGCGGCCGGATCAGTCGGATTCCTTGGTGAAGAGCAGCTTTTGCTGCAGCTCGCCCATCGGCGTGTTGACGTTGGCTGTGATGGTGAGGAGCTTGCCGTCGGGCGAGAGTTCCCAGTGGGTTTTGGCCTCGACGTCGTTGCCATCGAAGTTGAGTTTGTTGTCGATGAGGAGGCCGGTCGAGTCCCAGACGGCGGTGCCGGTCATATCGTTGTCGCGGAATTTGTTCTGGCAGGGTTTGCCGTCCGTGGTGTAGTTGAACTCGCCTTTCTGGTCGCCGTCTCCGCCGGTTTGGACGTAGGCGTCTTTGAGGGTGATGCCGTCCTGGGAGATGGTGTCGACGCGGCTGTCGGGCGGAGGCAACGGGCCGAAGTCGCTCTTGGCGACGTCGAGTTTCCATTTGCCGGTGAAGTTGGGATGGGGGCCGGCGGCCGCGGCGGCGGGGGCAGGCGCGGTGGTTGGAGCGGGAGTGGCGGTGGGCGCGGGAGTGGCGGCGGGGGCAGCGGCGGCGGTGGAGTCCTGCTTATCGAGGACGTATTTTTGGTCCGATTCGCCCATGGGGGAATTGATGTGGGTGGCCATGGTGAGGGTTTTGCCGTCGGGGCTGAGGGTCCAGCGGGACTCGAACTGGATGTCGGACTCATTGAAGGAGAACTGGGAATCGACGACGAGGGTTGAGCCATCCCATTTGGCTTTGCTTTTTACGTCGTTGCCCTGGAACTGGTTAGTGGTTGGGGTGCCATCGAGTTTATAGGTGAGGTTGAGGTCGAGCGGGCCGCCTTCGGTTTCGGCGGAGACTTTGTCGGTGAGGGTATCGGCGGATTGGGCGATCAAGTCGGTACGGTTATCGACGCCGGGCATATTGCCGAAGTCGCTTTTAGCGGCGTTCAGCTTCCATGTGCCGGTGAAATCGGGTTTGGTTTGGGCGGCGGCGGAGAGGGCGCAGAGCATGGCTGCGGCGAGAAGGCGATGAGACATGAATCCTCCAGACTCTTGATAACGATTTAGCGCCAGAAGCGGGAAGATTGTCAAGTCGCGGGAGCGGGTTCGAGGACGGCGGACATGGAGCCTTTGGAGCGGGGCATGCGCCAGTCGGCGCCGTAGCCGTGGATCTGGTCGCGGGCGAACTCGGCGGCGGGTTGCTCGCAGGTGATGACGATGGTGCGGCCGGCGGTGTCGACCTCGACGGCGTGCTGGAAGGCGTCGGAGGAGCTCATGCAGAAGAGGCGTTCGAGCATTTCGACGACGTAGTCGTAGGTGTGGTCGTTGTCGTCGAGGAGGACGACGTGGAACAGGGGCGTGAGTTCGGTGCGTTCGCCGGCGCTTGTGCCGGGGTTTGGAACGGTGGTGCTCATAGCCGGTGTTACCATGATAGTAGGTGTTCAAGGGGGCGCCACGGTTTCGACGGGATTGAATCGTAATGAAGAGGCGTGCCGGGTTCCGAGCTCCCGTAAAACGATCGGAAACCATAACTGCCAATCAGCAGTTTGCTTACGCTGCCTAATTAACTAGGTAGCCGCTTGCGGAGAGTTCGCCTGTGGGCTTTCCAACGAGCGTCATTTACGCGGGATAGGGCCAGAGCGCTTCTGCTCGTAGCGTGAGGCTGACGACAACCGGGCTAAGCCGTTGCCTTCCTGCCGGTCCAACAGGTGGCGGCCGACAAATGCCGGACCGGAAACGCACGTAGTTCTCTTCAGGACGGGCTTTCTCGGACGCGGGTTCGACTCCCGCCGCCTCCACCAAGTTTTTTCTCTGCGCTCTCGCGCGGGGTTCATTTCGCGGGCTTGTCACATTCTTGTTCTTGGGCGGTGTGCGGTCCTATTTGTGAGATGTCGCCCGCGAACCGGGAAGTTTTCTACCAATACGGCTCGTATGTGTTTTCGCTGGCTTACCGGATGACGGGGAGTGGGGCCGATGCGGAGGACCTGCTGCGGGAGGCGTATTTGCGGTGGCGGCAGGCGGACGCGCGCGGCGCGGCATTTCAGCGAGGCGGAGTTGGTGAACCGGACGCTGGCGATTACGACGATCAACGCGTGGAACCGGATTGCGATCGGCTTCCGGGTTGTGGCGGGGACGTATCAGGGGCGGGCGGCGGAGGCGTAGTCCTGGCGGTGCCGGGTCAACGCTCGAAGTGTCCGGGGACGGTGAGGGCGGAGAGGCGCTGATATTCCCGTTCGGCGCGGGCCAGGGGGGCGAGGGAGTCGACTTTCACGCTGCGCACGCCGTCGACGTTTTGGAGTTCGCCTTCGAGGAAGAGGTAGAAATTCTCCATGAGCGGGAGGCGGTATTCGGCGAATTTGTCGGGCATGAGGACGGCGTTGGCGATGCCGGTTTCGTCCTCGACGCTCAGGAAGCAGAGGCCCTTGGCGGTTTCCGGGCGCTGGCGGCAGATGACGCAGCCGGCGATGCGGACGCTTGCGCCGTTGCGCTTGCGGTGGAGGGCGGCGGCGGGGGTGACGTTGAGTTCGCGGAGGCGGTCGCGCTCGAAGGCCATGGGGTGGCGGCCGATGGTGAGGGCGGTGCTGCGGTAGTCGGCTTCGAGGCGTTCGAGGGGATCCATGGGGGCGAGCGGGCCGCGGGCGGCGCTTTCTTCGGTTTCTTCGAGCGCTTCGAGCAGAGGACCGGCGGGACGGAGCACCGCTTCGGCGCGCCAGAGAGCTTCGCGGCGGTGCAGGCCATCGCCGAATGAGTTGAGCGCGCCGGCTTCGGCCAGGCGGCGGAGTTCATCGCGGCGGAGGGTGCTTACGCGGCGGGCCAGATCGAGCACGCTTTGAAACGGGCCGTGTTGTTGGCGCGCATGGACGATCGCCTCGGCCGAGGTTTTGCTCAAGCCGCGCACATAGTTCAGCCCGAGACGCACGAGGCGCGCGCCGTTTTCTTCCTCGATGGTGCAGAGCGCGAGAGAGCGGTTCCCGTCGACGGGGAGGAAGCGGAGGCCGTGACGCTGGGCGTCTTTGACGAGGGTGGCCGGAGCGTAGAAGCCCATTGGCTGGTTGTTGAGCATGGCGGCGGTGAAGGCGGCCAGGTAGTGGCATTTGAGATAGGCGCTTGCGTAGGCGAGCAGGGCGAAGCTGGCGGCGTGGGATTCGGGAAAGCCGTAGAGGGCGAAGGCGGTGATGGATTGCACGATCGCGTCCTGGGTCTGGCCGCGGATGCCGTTGGCGTTCATGCCCGAGCGGAGGCGGGTTTCGATTTCCCGCATGCGTTCGGCGCTGCGTTTGAAGCCCATGGCGCGGCGGAGTTCCTCGGCTTCGCCGCCGGTGAAGTTGGCGACGATCATGGCCATGCGGAGTAACTGTTCCTGGAACAGAGGCACGCCGAGGGTGCGGCGGAGGACAGGTTCGAGCGAGGGATGGAGGCAGAGGGCGGGCTCGCGGCCCTGGCGTCGGCGGAGATAGGGATGGAGCATTTTGCCGACGATGGGGCCGGGGCGGATGATGGCCACCTGGACGACGAGGTCGTAGAACTTGCGGGGTTGGAGGCGGGGCAGGCAGGACATTTGCGCGCGGCTTTCGACCTGGAACATTCCGACGGTGTCGGCGCGGCGGAGTGCTTCGTAGACGAGGGGATCGTCGGCGGGGAGGTGGGCGAGGTCGACTTCCTCGTGGTAGGAGCGGCGGATGAGATCGATCGAATCGGCGAGCACGGCCATCATGCCGAGGCCGAGGAGGTCGACCTTGATGATGCCCATGTCGGCGCAGTCTTCTTTGTCCCACTGGACGACGACGCGGCCGGGCATGGTGGCGGGTTCGAGGGGGACGATGGAATCGAGTTCGCCTTCGCAGATCACCATGCCGCCGGAGTGCTGGCCGAGGTGGCGGGGCAGGCCACGGATGCGCTCGTAGACGTTGCGGAAGGCGGCGGTGCGGGGATCATCGGCGCGGAGGCCGGCTTGTTCGATGGTGCGGTTGGGCGAGTCTTCGTCATCGTCCCGCCAGCCCCAGACGGGGACGAGGCGGGCGAGGCGGGCGATCTGATCTTCGGCGAAGCCGAGCACTTTGCCGATTTCGCGCACGGCGAGGCGGCCGCGGTAGGTGATGACGTTGGCGGTCATGGCGGCGCCGCGGGGGCCGTAGCGGGAGTAGACGTACTGGATGACGCGCTCGCGCTGTTCGCCGCTGGGCAGGTCGAGATCGATATCGGGCCACTCGCCGCGCTCTTCGCTGAGGAAGCGCTCGAAGAGGAGTTCCATGGCGACGGGGTCGACGGCGGTGATGCCGAGGGAGTAGCAGACGGCGCTGTTGGCGGCCGAGCCGCGTCCCTGGGCGAGGATGCCTTGGGAGCGGCAGAAGCGGACGATGTCCCAGACGATGAGGAAGTAGCCGGCCAGTTGCAGTTTTTCGATGAGGCGGAGTTCGCGTTCGAGCTGCCGGGCGGCGCGTTCGCGCAAGGAGGGGGCGGCGGCGCCGTAGCGCCAGGCGGCTCCTTCGGCGACGCGGCGGCGGAGGAACGAATCCATGGTTTCTCCGGGGTCGACCGGATAGCGGGGGAAGCGGTAGCCGAGGCCGTCGAGGGTGAAGGCGAGGCGGGAGGAAAGCTCGGCTGTGTTGGCGATCGCATCGGGGCAGTCGGCGAAGAGGGCGGCCATTTCGCGGGCGTGTTTCATGTGGCGCTCGGCGTTGCGGTCGAGCAGGCGGCCGGCTTGTTCGAGGGTGGTGTGATGGCGGATGGCGGTGAGCACGTCCTGGGCGGGGCGTGCTTCGGCGGTTGCGTAGGCTGCTCCGTTGGTGGCGAGGAGGGGCAGTTTCGCCGCGCGCGCGGTTTCGATGACGGCCTGGTTGTAGGCTTCCTGATTGCGGTCGTAGTGGCGCTGGAGTTCGCAGTAGAGGTTGCGCGGGCCGAAGAGGGCGAGGAGGCGGTCGAGCGAGCCGGGGCGGAAATCGAGTGGGGCGTGCTCGCCGCCGGTGAGGCAGATGAGGCCGGGGGCGAACTCGGCGAGGTCGTCCCAGGTGCAGGCGCCTTCGCCTTTGGGGGCGCGCAGTTTCATGCGGGTGAGCAGGCGGCAGAGGTTGCGGTAGCCTTGCTGGGTTTCGGCGAGGAGGGGATAGCGGCGGCCGTCCACGCAGGTTACTTCGGCGCCGATGTGGGCGCGGATGCCGGCCTTCTTTGCGGCCATGTGGAGGCGCACGGCTCCGGAGAGGCTGTCGCGGTCGAGCAGGGCGAGGGCGGGTTGATCGAGGGCGGCGCAGCGGGCGACGAGTTCTTCGGGCGTGGAGGCGCCTTCGAGGAAGCTGAAGGCGGAGCGGGCGTGGAGTTCGATGTAGTCAGTCATAGGCGCCTTCGACGAACCAGTCTTCGTTGGGGGCGCGGTAGATGCGGCAGATGGCGCCGTTGTCCAGGCTGAGGTCCCACTCTTCGCGGTCCCAGGACTCCCGCGTGGTCCACCATTGGCCGGAAGTGCGCCAGGGGCCGGCAGATGCCAGGACGCGGCCGCGGAGACCTGGTGCATCGAGGCGCTTCGGGCGGCCGTTTTCGAAAGCGACGCGGGCGCGGAGGGCGGGGCGGAAATAGCGCAGCGCCAGGCGGGGCGTTCGCACGGTTTCCGGTGTGGCGGCGGCGTGGGGGCTTTGATGCGGGGCGAGGGTGAACGGCTCCGGGCGGTGGGTGTCGAGCAGTTGGGCGAGGCCGACGTTTTCTTCGCCGACCCAGCCGCGGATCCGGCCGAGGGTGAGTTCGAGTTTGGCGGGTTCGGGCACGGGCGGCTCGAACAGGCCATGCTGCGCGCGGCGGGGCGGGACGGAGGCGAGCTTCACTTCCAGGCGATGGACGGCGGCTTGCGGCGGGTGGGCTTCGAGATCGGCGTGGACGATTTTTATGAGCAGGCGGGCATCGGCGATGGGGATGGGGAGACGCAGATGGCGCTGGTGATCGGGGGCTTGGCCGAGAAGGAAGCGGAGGCCGATTTCACCGGTGGCCACGCCGTCCGCCTTCATGCGTGTGCACAGGCCGGTGAGCAGGCCGTTCAGCACAAACAGGAGAGGTTCGACTTCGGCGATGGGGTGTTCGAGATCGGCGTGGTCTTCGTAGAGGCTCTCCGCGCGGGGAACAAGCAGAGGGCGGCCGAGCCGGCCCTGGGCGAGGCGGAGCAGGCGCAGGCCTTCGTCGCCGAAGCGCGCGGCGAGGCCGGGTTCGGGCAGGCGCGCGAGATCCCCGAGCGTGCGGATGCCCCACATTTCGAGCACGGTGAGCATGGCGGGGGGCGCGATGGATTCGACCGGGAGGGGCGCCAGCGCTTTGGCGGCGTCGAGGGCAACGAGGATGCCGGTGGTATTGCGCGCCAGCAGGATGGCGGCGTCGACATCGTGGGCCAGAGCCACGCCGGCCGCGCTTCCGGCCCGCGCCGCCACCGCGCGCGCGACTCCTTGCGCGCCTCCGTAGAGCTTGCCGAGGGGCGAGGCGTCGAAGACGGCGGTTTCCGCGTCCGTTTCTTCCCAGGCCGGGGCGAACTCCGGCGCCACTTGCGCCGCCCGCTTTCCGTGTACGCAGATAAACATCAGCCCACCGCCCCGGCGTTGAGTTTGGCTTCGGCGTTGCGGATGGGTTTGCGCGGCGCGACGGCGATTTCGATGCCGCGGAACAGTTCGAAGCCCGGGGCTCCGGGCCAGGCCGCGGCCGAGCGGCGCAGTTCGAGTTGGAGAGACGCGCAGGCGTGACCCTGGCGCGCCGAGGCGAGCACGGCGAGGATGGTGGGCGTTGGTTCCACGGCCCGGCGGAAACGGTACCAGTAGGAAAGCGGGACGCGCTGCCAGTCGCGGCGGCTCATGCGGCAGAGGTCGAGCACGACGGCGCCGAATCCTCCGGCGTGGAGCAGGGCGTCGGCGGCGCGGAAGGCCTTGCCTGCGTCGCCGCCACAGCGGACCCAAACAAGCTGGGGAAGGCGCACGCCGGCGGCGGCCGCGGCCGCGGGGTCGAAGCCGCCGTGGGTGTCGATGAGGGCGCAGATTTCGCCTTGCCCGGTGGCCGAGGCGAGCAGCAGATTGGCCAGCACCGCGCGGCCGGAGGATTCGGGACCGGCGATTTCGGTGATCGCACCGCGGGGGAAGCCGCCGGTGAGCGCATCCAGGGTTTCGACGCCGCTGGGGAGAGTGGGCTGGCGCGAGGTGGTGCGGCCGGGTTGGGGATCACCCCAGGTGACGGTGTTTGGGCAGAGTTCGAGCAGGGTGGCTCGGGCAGCGGCAGGGTTCATGCAGTTCGCCTTTTCTTCGCCTACTGGGATTGTGCGCCAGTGGGGGCGGAAAGTCAATGCGGGAGATGGGTATCGTGTTCGCAAAATTGTTGCGAGGATGTACGCGTTATGCGAACATTTTCTTGTGAACGTGATCAGCCGGCGAGGCCTCATGATTGAGGCCAAAAGACACCCCGAAGCTATCACGTGGCTGGCGAATTTTTATGGGGTTGCAAGGAAGTCCACGTGGCGCGGCCTTCACGAAGTCCGATTG
Source organism: Acidobacteriota bacterium (assembly GCA_021813825.1). Lineage (GTDB taxonomy): Bacteria > Acidobacteriota > Terriglobia > Bryobacterales > Bryobacteraceae > JAJYKC01. The sequence goes on from JAKAJI010000019.1 coordinate 18,685, forward strand.
CAGTTTCCTACGGCCGATCAGGTGGGGAATGTGTTGATCTTCGACGTGCTGGGCAGCAAATACCGGCTGATCACAACGGTGAGCTACAAGCGGCAGAGGGTGTTTATCAAATCGTTGCTGACGCATCGGGAGTACGACCGGAAGGAGTGGATGAAATGGGCGTGACGGTTAAGGCGGGGGTTGACGAGAGGAAGTACGGGAGGCTGTTGGCGAAGACGCTTCCGAAGGTGATTGAAACGGGGGCGGAGTTTGAGCGGATGGTGGCGCTGCTTGAATCGCTGTCGGTGCCTGAGCGCGATCTCAGTCCGGAAGAGGAGGCGCTGGCCGCGCTGCTGGAGAAACTGATTTCCGATTACGACAGCCGGCAGCCGGAGATTCCCGAAGTGGAGCCGCGCGAGACGGTGAAGTTTTTGATGGAGCAGCGTGGACTGCGGCAAGTTGACCTGGTTCCGGTGCTGGGGTCGCGGGCGCAGGTGTCGGACCTGATCAGCGGGCGGCGCGGCGTCAGTAAAGCGCAGGCGAAGAAACTTGCCGCATTCTTCCATGTAGCGGCGGACTTGTTCCTCTGAGCGTTCGCGGCCGCGCGGGGTGGTTATTTGGGCGAGGCGGTTTCGCGGATGAAGGCGGCGACGTCGTCGTGGAATTGTTTTAGGGCGGCTTCGTTGAGGTAGACCATGTGGCCGGCTTCGTAGTAGTGGTAGCGGATGTTGGCTTGCAGGCTGTCGGGGATCGAGAGGTGGTGCATTTCGTAGATGCCCTCGAAGAAGGGGGTGGCGAGGTCGAAGTAACCGCCGGCGACGAGGATTTTCATGCCGGGATTGGCTTTCATGGCGCGGGCGAGGTCGGGCATGACGTTGGTGCCGCTGGCGGTGGCGGCGGCGGGCGGGGCGCCGGGGGCCTGATGGCGCTGGTCCCATTGGGCGAAGGTTGGTTCGGCGTAGATGGTGGGGAAGTAGGTCTGGTTTTTGCCGTAGTGCAGATCGGTTCGGAGGTATTGGTTGATGGCGGTGGCGTAGGCGGCTGAGATGGCGTTAGCCTGCGGGTCGTACTCGGCCTCTTCGCTCAGGCGGTGGTAATCGGGGCCCAGGAAGCGGGTGTCGAGGCGGCCGACGGTGAGGCCTTCGTCGTCCTGGAGTTCTTTGTTGAACGCGCCGACGCTGACGCGGAGGTTGGCTTTGAGCAGGTAGGCGACGGGGAGGCCGGTGTAGTCATGCAGCTTTTCGGCGACCGCCTGTTTGCGGGCTGGGGTGAGTTCGGAGCCTTGGAGCAGCGCCGTCATGTAGTCGCTCATGGCGAAGGTTTCGACTTCTTTGAGGAACGGTTGGAGGGCGGCGGGTTGGTGGGGGAGTTTGTGGTGGTAAAACGCTGTGGCGGCGAAGGTGGGGAGTTCGAGGACGTAGGGCTGGTCGATGCCGGGATTCCAGCGCGGGGCGTCGGCCCAATTGTCGAAGCTCAGAGTGGTGGACAGCAGGACGATGCCGTTGAGGTCGACGTCGTGGAGGATGGCGCTGAGGACGGCGGAGCGGGGCGTGCCGTAGCTTTCGCCGAGCAGGTATTTGGGGGAGTTCCAGCGGTCGTACTTGGTGAGGAAGCGGCGGATGAAGCGTTCGAAGGCGTGGGCGTCGGGATCGGTGCCCCAGAAGGCTTTTTCTTTGTCTTTACCGGAGATGCGGCTGAAGCCGGTGCCGGGGGCGTCGATGAAGACGAGGTCGCTTGTGTCGAGGAGGCTGAAGGCGTTGTTTTCGATTTTGTAGGGGGCGCCGGGTTGGTGGCGGGTGCCGGGGGTGATGACGCGGCGGGGGCCGAAGGCGCCCATGTGGAGCCACATGCTGGAGGAACCGGGGCCGCCGTTGTAGAGGAAAGTGATGGGGCGGGAGGCGGGAGAGGCGCCTTGCTGGAAGTAGGCGACGTAGAACATGCGGGCGAGCGGTGGGGCTTCTTCGGGCTTGGAGGGGTCGGTGGGTTTCTGGTCCGTGCCGGGGAGGAGGGCGCCGTCGGGGGTGAGCATGGCGTCCTGGGAGTCGGTGGCGCCGACGGTGAGAGTTCCGGCGACGGCCTGATAGGAGATGGCCTGGCCGGCGACGGTGACGGTTCCCTGGGATTGGGCATCGGGTTCGATGGCGGGGGCGGGAGGTTTGGCGGGCGGCTGGGCGTTGAGCGGGAGGAGGGAGCAGGCGAGTGCGAGGAGGGCGGTGGCGACGCGAGGGCGGAGCGGTTCGATATCCGGCATCCTATCGAGGGTAACCGATGCGGGGCGTTGGCCGCCGGGTTTTGGGGAGAGCGATAATTAGAGCAGGCGTTGGAGTTCGCCGTGAACCGCTCCGGGCGGTATGGCCTTGGGGAAAATGACTCCTACCGGCGGGATCGCCGGTGGAAGCGAGAGCGAGGGTATGGAGCCAAACGGCGCGACGGTGAACGGCCTGAATTCTTCTCATACGCGGCACTTACTGGCGCGATTTCAGTACGCGGACAAGTTACTGGGCGAGATTGAGTCGATCCTTACGGCGGCCGCGTCGAAGTCGCCATTTCCGAAGTACAAGCCGGATGTGACGCCGCAGCAGGCGAAGCTGGTACAGGATTACCTGGCGCGGATCCGCGCGCAGATGGTTCAGGTGTTGCGGAGCCAGGGGATCGAGGCGCCGGAACCGCCGTTCGGCTCACTGCATTCGATCCGGGTGATGCTGGGTTTTGCCGGGATCTCGTTTGAGGAGTGCCGGGCGGCGGCGATGCGGGGGTACGGGGAGTTTTCGCCGGAGGCGGGCGCGCAACTGGACGGGCTGGCGGGGGAGATGAAGAGTTTGCTGGGCCGGCTGGACGCTTATCTGGCGCAAGGAACGGGTCCGGATCTGCGGGAGAGGCTGGAGGAGCTCGAGCGTGCGGGCAGTGACGTGGGGCTGGTGAAGACGCTGGAGCGGATCATCGACGCGCACGGGATGGTGGAGTTCCGGCCGGCGTTGTTGAACGTGATTGAGCGGATGGCTTCGCCGGCGTACGAGATTGCGGTGTTCGGGCGGGTGAGTTCGGGGAAGTCTTCGCTGCTGAACCGGATTGTGGGGCGGGATGTGCTCCCGGTGGGGGTGACGCCGGTGACGGCGGTGCCGACGCGGATCGCGTATGGGGCCGAGGAGCGGGGGATTGTGTGGTTTGCGGATGCGAATCCGCAGCGGTTCGCGGTGGCGGACCTGGCGCAGTATGTGAGCGAGGATTTCAATCCGGGGAACGCGAAGCACGTGAGCCGGATTGCGGTGGAGCTACCGGCGGGGCGGTTGCGGGACGGGGTGGTGTACGTGGACACGCCGGGGCTGGGGTCGCTGGCGCGGGCGGGGGCGGCGGAGACGATGGCGTATCTGCCGCGGTGCGACCTGGGGATTGTGTTGCTGGACGCGGGGACGACACTTACGCCGGACGATCTTTCGACGATTCAGGTGCTATCGGAGGCGGCGATTCCGATGCTGGTTGTATTGAGTAAGTGTGACTTACTCGCGGCGGAGGACCTGGAGCGGGTAAGAACTTACACGGCGGGTAAGATTGCCGCGGAGTTGGGGCTCAACTTAGCGGTGTCGGCGGTGAGTGCGAAGCCGGAGCAGCAGGAGTTACTGGAGGCGTGGTTCAGCCGGGAGATTCTGCCGCTGTACGGGCGTCATGCGGAGCTGGCGCGGGAGTCGCTGCGGCGGAAGGTGGGCACGCTGCGGATGGGGGTGGAGGCGGCGTTGCGGGCGCGCCTGGAGCGCGCGGGGAAAGGCGGGGACACGGGCGCCGGGGAGGTGCAGGGCATCGAGAGCGAACTTCGGAAGGCGGCGGGACGTTTTGCGGGGCTGCGGGCGGAGGCGTTCCGGATCAGCGACGGGATCGGGGCTTCCGGGTGGGAGGCGATCCGTCATGCGGCGGAGGTGGTTGCCGATGGCTGGAGTGGAGAGGAGAGTGGCTGGGGCGAGTTGGGGGAGCGGGTGATGACGGCGATGGAGGCGTTTGCGGCGACGGAGGCGAAGCCGGTTGCGACGATGCTGGGGGAGGCGGCGGAGGAGCTTACGGAGCTTCTGCGGCGGGCGGCGTCAGCGCTGGCGGTGGCGAACGCGCCGGAAGCGGGAGAACTGCGGGGAGTGTTGAGCGGGATGCCGCGGTTGGATCTGGGGGCCGGGCGGATTGCGATTCCGGCTCCGGGGTTTGCCGGACGGCGGTGGCGTGCGTGGGCGGTGCGGCGGGCCGTGCGGGTGCTCGAGGACGAGTACGGGGAGCGCGGGAGGCAGGCGTTTGCGGACTACGGCAAGCAGATGGAAGCCTGGATTGGGCGCACGGTGGGGGAACTGGAGGCGCGATTCAATTCCTATGCGGATGCCTACCGCGCGCAGATCGAGCGGATGATGTCGGGGCGGGGGACGACGGCGGAAGAGGCGGAAGCGATCCGCCGGGACCTTGCTGCCCTGGGCGCGCCGGTGAGTGAGGCGCCGGCCGAGGCGGCCGTGGGGGGATGAGGGGGCCGGGGGTGGTCAGATATGGTCCGTGGCGGGCTGCGGGACGGTTTGTAGGGATTCGAGCGCGGTGCGATGGCGGGTGAGTTCAGCGAGGTCGTGCTGGATGGCGGCGGCGCCGGCGCCGGTGGACTCGGTGAGGCGGGCGATGGTGAGGGTGAGGTCTTCGAGGCGGCGCAGGGCTTCGTTTTCCATGGCCTGAATGGAGGCGCGGACAATTTCGTCCCATTGGGTGGTGAGGCGGGAGAGGTTCATAAAGACGGCGTCGGAGGTCTTGGCCTCGAAGTGCCGTTCGACGAAGCCGCGGATGAGGGGCATGGGAAGGACGGGGGAGAGGAGTTCCCAGTTGCGGTCGAAGATTTTGCCGACGCGGACATCGGGTGAGCGGGGTTCTTCGACGGGGAGGTCCATTTCGCGGGTTCGCAGGGGGACGCCGAGGGCCTGGAGGGTGCGCTCGGAGAGGCGGTTGCGGAAGTCCTGGAGGGACTGGGACAACTGGCGGGCGGCGCGGTGGACGGGTTCGGTGAATTCGGGGAGGTGGGCGGAGGAGAGGGCCTGCATTTCCCGGACGAGGGAGGCGGCGAGCCAGTCATCGAAACGTTCGAGGGCGGTGGCGAGGTTGCGGGTCCAGGAGGGGAACTGGGTGCGGAGATCGGCGAGGAGGCGGCGGCGGATGGCGAGCTCGTCCTTTTTGAGGAGGCGTTCGAAGGCTTCGCGGCAGGGGCCGGCGGCGTGCCGTGCGATGAGGTGGAGGGCCTGGCGGGCGTCTTCGAGGGTATCTTTATCGCCGGTGATTTTTTGGCGGAGCGCGGCGCGGTCGGCGTCGCTGGCTTCGGCGGATTTCAGGGCGAGGGTGAGATAGTCCGAGCACTCGGCGAGGAGGGAAGCGGCCTTGTGGCGGAGGATCTCGAGGCGGCGGATGAGTAACTGGTCTCGTGCCGGGAGCAGGAGGTCTTCTTCCAAAGCGGCGCGAAGGGATTCAAAGCCGGGGCGGACGGAGAAGGGGTAGACTTTGACGGGATGGTCGAGGCGGAGGGCGAGTTGTTTGTTGACGTAGCCGATAACTTCGGCGCGGCCGTTTTCGTCGAGTAAGTCAACCTTAGTTAGTAAGAGCGAGATATTCGGGGTGTAGCGGCTGAGCGCATGGAGTAACTCGATGTCGCGCTGGGACAGGGGTGGATCGACAGAGACGGCGACGATGGCGAGGCCGACGTTGGGGAGCCAGTCGAGGGAAGCGCCGGTGTTGTGTTCGAGGACGCTTTCGAGGCCGGGGGTGTCGACGAAGCGGATGCCTTTGTAGGGGGCGAGCGATGGGAGTTCGACGTGGACGCGGGCGACTTGTTTTTCGTTGCCGGGGTTTTCGCTTTCGCTAATGAATTCGCCGACGCGGTTGACAGTGACGGTTTCGACGCGGCCGTCGTGATGGAGGATCTGGGCGTGCGAGGCGGGGCCGTATTCGATTTCGGTGACGACGGTGGTGACGGGGATGACGCCGGTGGGGAGCACGGCGGCGCCGAGGATGTGATTGAGGAAGGTGCTTTTGCCGGCCTTGAAGCGGCCGAGCACGGCGATGTTGAGGACATTTTGCGCGGCGAAGGCGCGGCAACTCGCCAGGAAGGCGTCGAGCGAGGCGATGCGGTAGCGGCCGCAGATGTTTTCCGCGGTGAGGAGAGCGGCGTCGATTTCGGGGAGTCCGTTCATTGTGCGCACCCGGAGAGGACTTGGAATGGGAGCGGGAGGCCGGTCAGGCTCGGCGGCCCTCATCGGGTGAGGTCTTTTTGCGGACGCGGATCATTTGGACGGGTGAAGTGGCGATGAGGCCGGTGTCCACCATGGGTTCGATGATGGGGAGGAGGCGGTGGATGTTTTCGGCGGTGTCGACGATGCTGATGAGGATGGGGCGATGGCTGTGGACGAAACGGGCTTTGTGCAACTCGGCGGTTTCGCCGTAGCCTTCGAGGCCGGGGAAGACGGTAGCGCCGGCGATGCCGAGTTCGCGGCACTTGGCGATGATGGCCTCATAGAGGGGTTTGCCCTGGTAGCGATCCGACTCCGAGATATGAATCCGAAGGATTTCAGCTTGTTGTGGGGGTTGCACTGGAAGCCTCCGCTTGGGATTTACTGCGAACGAGCCTGACTACGCCGGCGTCGGAGACGACGATGAGGCCGTCTTCGAGCATATCTTCGACGGCCTGGGCGGCGGCGGTGATTTTTTCCGCGGTGTCGATGACGGAGATCATCACCGGGAGGTCGCGTGAGACCTGGAGCAAACTTTTCTTGTGTTCGTGACCTTTGGCGCCGTAGCCGAGGATGCCGCGGTAGACGGTGGCGCCGGCGATGTCGAGGACGCGCAGTTTTTTTACGATGGCGTCGTAGAGGGGTTCGCCGCGCCACTTGTCGGCTTCCCCGATGTAGATGCGCAGGATTTTGGCGGTGCCCTCTTTGCGGGTGTGGGGGAGTTTGGGCTCGGGATGGGAGGATTTACGGGCGTGCTTAACGACGGTGGTGTTCTGGACTTCGATGAGGCCGTCGGCGACCATTTCGTAGAGCGTAGGAAGGACTTCGTCGACTTTTTCGGGGGACTCGATGAATTCGATGCGGATGGGGAGGTGTTCGGCCTGGAGTTCGATGCGTGGGGTGTGGAGGACCTGGTGTGCGCCGAAGCCGGCGAAGGCGCGGGTGGAGGTGGCGCCGGCGACGCCTTTGCGGAGGAGGAAGGTGAGGATGGCGTCGTGGAGGGGGGTGAGGTGGTGGCGCGCGTCCTCATTGAGGAAGATGGTGACTTTTTTGGCGGGGCCTTTGGTCAGCATAATTTTTCCTGAGTTAGCGGCGCGCGGCCAGTGAGGCGCCGAGCCAGACTCCGAGATAGCCTAGCAGGACGCTGCCTGTTATGTACAGCATAGCCATCCAACGGGCGCCTTCGACGGCGGCCTGATAGGTTTCATACTCAAAGCTGGAGAAGGTAGTATAGCCGCCGAGCATACCGACGACGAGGAAGAGGCGCCAGTAGGGGTGGGGGCTGAAGCGGACGGTGAGCAGGGTCATGAGCACGCCGATGAGGAAAGAGCCGGTGACGTTGATGATGAGAGTGCCCAAGGGGAAGCGGCCGCCGTACTTTGCCATGATCCAGGCGCCCGCTGCGTAACGAGCGACGCCGCCGAGGCCAGCGCCGGCGAGCACCACGAAGTATCGATCCAAGTTTCGTTATTCTCCTTTTCCGCCGGGATGCATTCCGAGACAGAGTTCGATTGTTGCAAGTAATGTGTGTGGGACACCGCAGGGCCGGCTACGGGGCTCATACAGTACTTTCACTGTAGGAGTCATTGGCCGTTTGCGGACGGCGGGAGGCGAACTCCACCGCTTCGATTCATTGCGCCCAGAGTAGCTCGCGGCTTGCGCCGGTCGCGGGTCTGTGCGCTACTTTCAGCGTACAACGGCGGTAGGAAGAGGGCAACCGAAGATGGTGTTCAGGGGCGGGAGCGGCCGCTGGATTTGAATTGGTCGAGTTCGGCGGCCATTTGGCGGACGCGATCGGGGAATTTGGCGGCGAGGTTGTTTTTCTCGCCGGGGTCTTCGGCGAGGTTGTAGAGTTGGGGCTCGGGGTCGTTGCCGAGTTCGGTGTTGGTGTTGTGGTTGAAGCGGGGGGCGTGGCTGGGCTCGATGTATTTCCAGTTGCCTTCGACGAGGCCGAGGGAACCGGCGTCTTCGATGAGGCTTTGGCGAGCGTTTTGGGTTTGACCGAGCAAGGCGGGGAGCATGTTTAGGCTGTCGGGTGCGGCGTCGTGGGGGACGGTTTGACCGGCGAGGGCGGCGAGGGAGGCATAGAAGTCGACCTGGCTGATGAGGGCGTGGGAGAGGCGGTCCGGGCGGATGTGGCCGGGCCAGCGGGCCATCATGGGGACGCGGGTGCCACCGTCGAAGATGCTGTATTTGCCGCCGCGGAAGATGCCGGCGGGGCGATGGTTGCCGAGTTTTTCGACGGCCTGGTCTTTATAGCCGTCGTCGACGACGGGGCCGTTGTCGGAGGAGAACATGACGATGGTGTTTTCGGAGAGGTGGTTGCGGTCGAGGCAGTCGAGGACTTGGCCGACGGACCAATCGAGTTCGGCGATGGCGTCGCCGCGAGGGCCCATGGGGGTTGCGCCGCGGAAGCGGGGATTGGGGATACGGGGGACGTGGATGTCGTGGGCGGCGAAGTAGAGGAAGAACGGGTGATTTTTGTTCTGTTCGATGAAGTGGGTGACTTTACCGGCGAGGACGTCGACGATGTCCTCATCGTTCCAGAGGGCGGATTTGCCGCCCATCATGTAGCCGATGCGGCTGACGTGGTTGACGATGGCCTGGTCGTGGCCATGGCTGGGGTGCATGGTGAGGAGTTCGGGGTGGTCCTTGCCGGTGAGTTCGCCGGGGAAAGGGGCTTTGTAGCTGACGCGGATGGGGTCGTTGGGGTCGAGGTTGACGACGCGGTGGTTTTCGACGAAGACGCAGGGGACGCGGTCGAGCGTGGCGGGGATGACGAAGGAGTAGTCGAAGCCGACTTCGTTGGGGCCGGGGCGGATGTCGCCGTTCCAGTTGATGTCGCCGCTGCCGAGGCCGAGGTGCCATTTGCCGATGGCGGCGGTGTGGTAGCCGGCGCGCTGGAGCATGGCGGGGAGGGTGTTGCCGTTGGTGGGAAGGATGAGGGCGGCGTCGCCGGGGAGGATGCCGGTGCCGGGTTTGCGCCAGGCGTACTGGCCGCTGAGGAGAGAGTAGCGGGAAGGGGTGCAAGTGGCAGAGGAGGCGTGGACGTTGGTGAAGCGGAGGCCGGCGCCGGCGAGGCGGTCGAGGTTGGGAGTTTTGACGCGGGTGGCGCCGTAGCAGGAGAGGTCGCCGTAGCCGACGTCGTCGGCGTAGATGAGGACGATGTTGGGGCGGTTGGCGGGGGCGGCTGGGAGGGAGGCCGCCGCGCCGGCGCCGAGGCCGGCGGAGAGGAGGAACTGGCGTCGATTCACTTTGTCTACTTTGTCATATTGGGCGAGGCGGCGGAGGGATTAGGTATCGTCCTCTTCGAGGCCCATCTGGGATAAGCGGTAGCGGAGGGCGTTGCGGGTGAGGCCGAGGAGGCGGGCGGCCTGGCTCTTGTTGCCGTTGGCGCGGCGGAGGGCTTCGCGGATGAGTTGCTGTTCGTATTGTTCGAGGGTGAGGCCTTCGGGG
>JAKAJI010000301.1 GCA_021813825.1 Acidobacteriota bacterium
CGAGACAAACAAGCGCATGACCCCCCCGATCTTCCGCGCCTCCGCTTCCGGGATGTCGAGAAGACGGACATAGATCGTCGGCACGCCGAAGAATAGCGTGGGACGGAAGTCCAGGAACTCCGCCGCGGCCTTCCCGTGTTCAAAGCGCGGAAGCAGACGCATCAGGCAGCCGCTCATCAGCCAGCAGTGCAGCCCGTTGCCGAGCCCATGAACATGAAACAACGGCAGGCCGAGTAAGAACCGGTCGGAGCTTGTAATCTGCCAGCACGTGAGTAAGTTAATGGCGTTCGCGGCGAAATTATCGTGACTTAGGACGGCGCCCTTGCTCGTCCCCGTGGTGCCGGACGTGTAGATGATACCTGCCGGGCTGCTCCCGTCGAGCGCAACGCCCGGCCGCCGGCCCGGCATCGCGGACGCTTCTGCGCCCAGGGCCGGAAGATCTTCTTCGCGAAGAAATACCGCCGGTTCGGCGTCGTGAAGAATATGGCTGATCTCGCGGTCGCGATACAGGATATTGATCGGAACGAAAATGACGCCCAGTTTCACCGCGGCCAGATACAGTTCGATCATCTCCAGGCAGTTCGGAAGATAGACGCATAGCCGGTCCCCGGCCTTCAGGCCGCGGCGGACCAGGCACTCCGCCATCTGGTTACTCCGGTGTTCGATCTCGCCGAACGTGTAAGTGCGGCCGTCAAACTCGAGCGCCGGCTGGTTGCATCGTAGCGTCAGCGAGAAGTCGAAAAGTTGGGTGAGGTTCAAGCAGGCAGTTCCTTTCCGCGCGTCTCCGGTGTCCAGGGAATCAGCACCAGTCCGCCAAGGAAGGCAATCGAGGTAAGCGCCACCGGTGTTCCGATCGTGTGCATCCGCGAAACCCCGGCGCCCACCAGAAACGTCGCACCGGCCGCGATGTATCGGCCGAAGGATGTCGTGAAGGCGAATGCGCTGCCGCGGCAACTCGTCGGGTATTGTTCCGGCAGCCAGAGTGTATATACCGCGAAATTGGCGCCGCTGACACCCAGAACGAACAAGCAGGCCAGGAACCACGCAAGGCTCGTATAGAACAGGTGCCCGAAACCGAGGGAGATCGCGCCGAACATGACAACGAAATAACACGCGAGCGCACCACGCCGCCCGAGAGCTTCCGCCAGCCTCGGCATGAGAAGGCAGCCGAGAATCGTTCCGCATGACAGCAGCATCGTGGCGTAGGAAGCAAGCTGCGATGCCCCGGCGGCATGGCCTTCCCGCACCGCGATGGCGCGAACCGAAGAGGGCACATACACGGAACCCGCCCAAAGGCCCACGATCGAAACCGACAGCAACGCCGCATTGAGAAGCGTCCGCCGGCGATGCTCGGGAGAAAATAACGACGTAAAGGCCGCGGCCGCGCTCGTGGCCCGCCGGCCGCTCTGCCAGCGCGAAGGCTCCTCCACGCTGTGGCGAATATAGGCCACCAGCAGCGCGGGCAGTCCTCCCGCGGCGAAGACGGCGCGCCAGCCGTACCGCGAGCCGATCGCCCAGTTCACGAGCGCCGCAAGGAAAATCCCGAAGTAGTAACCCGTGTGCATCCATCCCGCGCCCTGCCCGCGCCGCCCTTCCGGCCACTCCTCGGCCACCACGACGCTGCCCAGCGTCCATTGCCCGCCGATTCCGATGCCCGCCAGAAACCGGAAGGCGGCCAATTCCCAAATGTTCGAAGAAAAGGCGCATAGAAATGTGAACACCGAGTAGCACAGCACCGTGAGCATCAGCGTGCGCACGCGGCCGATCCGGTCGGTAAGCGGACCCCAGACAAACGAGCAGCCCCAGCCTGTCAGGAAAATCGCCAGCAGAATGCCGCCATAGAGTCCGACGTTGGCCTGCGTGGCGCTGAGGCCCGAGCGCGGCAACAGGGACATGACCGCCGGGGCGAGCACCAACGCATACAGGAACGAGTCCATGCCGTCCAGCGCGAAGCCCGCCCACGCCGCCCAGAAACTGCGAACCTGATTGCGAGTAAGAGCCACTGGGCTGGTATGGTAGCGCAGCACGGCGGCCGTCCCCCGCTTAGCCGAAGACCCTGTACGAAGTGAATTGAAAATCGGCCTGTGCAATGGCCTCGCGTAGCCCCGGCGCGGTGAGAGTGCGCAGTTCGATTTCACGCTCCCCAATGTACCGGCTCGCTTGTTCGAGCCCTGGATCGCGGAAGCCCGGGTGGCACATCAGTTCGAAACATCCGGCGCCGGGATGCCGCGTCGCACCCATTTCGAGCACACGGAGCAAACCCCTCTCCGATAGATCCCCGCCATACCAATCGAGCAGCGCTACGTCGGCGCACCGCACGCCGGCGCCGCGCATTCGCCCGGCCATATCCGAAGTCACGGGACGCGCCGGCAACCCGAAATGAGCCGCAACCTCACAGAACACGTCGAAGATGTCGTCTCGCGCGTGCACGTGGTGATGCGTGTCGATGTGTGTAGGTTCGATGCCCACCTCGAACAGCACGTTGACCTGAGCCCGCCACTCGAGAAACAACTCTCCGGCAATCACCGGACCGATCTCGCCGCGCGACCGCGCGAACTCGCCGCCGGGACCGGTGAGGCTCAAAACCTGCGCCGTCGGTAGTACGGGCCTGCCGCTTGTGAGTTGCAGGTGAACGCCGATGCGGTCCGGAATCATCGGCCCCCAGACGCGAAGGCGCTCCCTCGCCTCAGCGCAGCACACCATGGCCGATGTCGAGGTCACAATTCCTTCGCGAATCGAGCGGACAATGCCTTCGCACACGCCGTCGGTAAGGCCGAAATCGTCGGCGTTCACAATGAGCATGCGCGCCCGGCTGCCTGTGGCGGCGTGCGGGAAGCCGCCGCTCAGAATCACCTCCAAACAAACAAAGAGACACACCGAAGGCCGATAAATATAGCCCCCGCGAAATTTTCTTTCGCGCCTCGCGCTATATTTCCCCGCCCGTACCGGTGCTCTTTTGCACAGAGACGAGAAGACACAAGTGCAACGAGTCCTGCTCTATTGCCGGCACACCATCGGAATCGGCCACCTGGTTCGCAGCCTGTCCATCGCGGAGGCGCTGGCGCAACGCTTCGATGTCCTGATGGCGCTCGGCGGAGAACGCGTCGAGGGCCTGACGCTGCCCTCGGGCATTCGCTACTTCGAACTCCCCGCCGCCACCAGCGTGAGCGAGCGGTTGGCGCTCGGCGAGGAACTGGGTAACCCGCTGCTGGCGGCGGCGAAAATGTGGCGGCCGGATGTGATCCTCACCGAGCTTTATCCCTTCGGCCGCAAGTCCTTCGACGCGGAACTGCTCCCGATGCTTCGGTGGGCAAAGGCGCAGCCGGACAAGCCCCTTGTGGTTTCAAGCGTGCGCGATATTCTGGTTCACCGCGCCAACGCCGAATCGTTCGAGCAGCGCGTGGTCGGCATCATTGGTTCTTACTTCGACCTCGTGCTCGTCCATGGAGACGAACGGTTCGTGCCCCTCGACCTTACTTTCTCCCGCGTGCGGGATCTCGCGTGCCCGGTTCGCTACACCGGCTATGTTACGAGGGCGAATAGCCACGCCGCGCCGGCTGCTGTCGAACCGCGAATCGTCGTAAGTAACGGCGGTGGCAGGTGTGTTCCCGGGCAACAGTTACTTCGCGCCTCGGTCGCCGCGGCGCTCCAGTACCCGGACCGGCTGCCCTACACCTTTGAAGTCTACACCGGCCCCTTCGCCCCCGACGCCGTCTATTCGGACTTGTGCGCGCTCGCCTCCGGTGCCCCGAACATCCGCGTGGCCCGCTTCACGCCCGGCCTCGGCGCCAGGCTCCGCGGCGCAACGCTCGCCATCAGCATGGGCGGCTACAACACGGTCCTCGATCTGCTCGGCGCGAAAATCCCGGCGCTCATCTATCCGGAATACGGCAATGGCGATACCGAACAGGAAACGCGCGCCGAACGGCTCGAGAAGTTAGGCGCCGCCAGCGTACTCTCCGCCGAAGATCTTTCCCCCGATAAGTTGACCCAGGCGATCGAACGAGCCGTCCGGCGTAAACCTGCGGCGATTGAAATCAATCTCGATGGCGCAGCCAATACGATCCGGATTCTCAAAGAAATGCAAGCCCACCGGAGACACCCGGCCCCCGTCGCCGCCGGATGTCTCCAATAACCAAGGAGAGAAGCACATCATGCGCATTCTTGTTTACTCCCACGATAGCTTCGGTCTTGGCAACATACGGCGGATGCTCGCCATCTGCGAGTATCTCCACAAGACGGTGAAGGATGCCTCCATCCTCATCATCAGCGGCTCTCCCATGCTGCAGGGCTTTCGCATCCTGCAGGGCATCGACTACATCAAGCTGCCGTGTCTGAAACGGTCCGTCGAGGGCGAACTCGACGTGCGGTTCCTCGACATCGAAACCGCGGAAATCGTCCGGCTCCGCCAGGAGTTGATTCAAAGCACCGTGGCCAGCTTCCGGCCCGACGTCATGCTGGTCGACAAAAAACCCGCCGGTCTTGCCGGCGAACTGCGCCCGGCCATGGAGTGGGTGCGGCGCGTGCTGCCGCAAACACGCACCTATCTTGTGCTTCGCGACATCCTGGACGAGCCCAGCGTGACGATCCGTCAGTGGGAAAAGAGCCGCGCGTACGAAACGGCGGACTGGTGCTACGACGGCGTGCTCGTGCTCGGCGCGCGCGAGGTCTTCGATGTCTGCGACGAGTATGCTTTCCCGGCCGGCCTGCGGCGCAAAGTTCACTTCTGCGGATACGTGGCCCGCACGCCACCCGCTCAGCCGCGCGAGGAGATCCGTCACGCCCTCGGCGCCGGACACGGCGAACCCCTCGTGCTTGTCACCGCCGGCGGAGGCGAGGACGGCTACAAACTGCTGCACACCTATCTTGACTCCCTCCGGCTCGCTCCCGTTCCCCTCTTCCACAGTGCCGTCGTCACCGGACCGGAATTGCCGGCCGCCCAGGCCTCCCAGATTCGCCACCTCGCCTCGAGCGCGCCCCACGTTCGCCTCATTGAATTCACCAACGACATGATCAGTTGCATGAACGCCGCCGACTGCATCGTGTCCATGGGCGGATACAACACCGTCTGCGAACTCTTGACGCTCGGCAAACCCGCCGTCGTCGTGCCGAGGGCGCGTCCAGTCGCCGAGCAGCAGCTTCGCGCCGTGCGGATGGCCGATCTCGGACTCTTTCGCGCCATTCCGGAGGAACAACTCGAACCCGTCGGGCTGCGCAACGCCGTCGAGACCGAACTGGCCCGCAACGCAGACCCCGAATCGCCGTCGCAACTACTTGACATGGGGGCGCTGCCGCGAATCCGCGCCATCGTGCAGGCACAGACCGATGCCCCGCCGCCGGCCATCGACCCGTTCGCACTTCCCGAGGGAGTTTACTAAATGGCCGCCGCGAAAAAACTCAAAATCGCCTATCTGGTGAAGACATATCCCAGATTGTCGGAAACCTTCATTCTCAACGAGATTCTCGGCCTGGAACGGCTCGGACTCGACCTGCATATCTTCTCCCTCCGCCGCCCCGGCGCCGAAGCCGTGCATCCCAAAGTCGCTCAGGTGAAGGCTCCCGTCACCTACGTGCCCGGTCTCGGACTGCGCTCGCACCCGGGTGACGCCGTGCGTGTGATGTGGTACCACGCACGATTCGGGTTGACCGGCCCCGCCCGTTACCGCGACACGGTGCGTTTCGCCCGAAGCCAGGGTTCGCAGCACCCGGTGAAGGACTTTCTCCAGGCCGGTTATCTTGCCGGCGTGTTACAGGCGCAAGGGTTCTCCCACTTACACGCACATTTTGCCAACTTACCCACATCCGTGGCTGAGATAGCCAGCCGGCTCAGCGGACTTCCTTACAGCTTTACAGCCCACGCAAAGGATATCTATCTCTCCCCGGCCGAGGATCTTCGCCGCAAGATGGACGGAGCGCGGTTTGTCCTAACCTGCACCGGGTATAACGCACGTCACCTGCGCGAAATTCATCCTGCCGCGCCCGTGACGGTGGCCTATCACGGAATCGACGTCGGTCTGTTCGGAGCGGCCCCCGTTGCCAGGCCGGCCGCGCCGCCGCAGATTCTGAGCGTCGGCAGGTTCTGCGAGAAGAAAGGCTTTCCCGATCTCATCGATGCCTGTAAGTTGCTGCGTGATCGCGGACGCCAGTTCGAATGCCGCATCATCGGTTTCGGTCCACTCGAAGCGGAACTCAGAAACCGGATCGAGGTGCCCGGGCTCT
>JAKAJI010000302.1 GCA_021813825.1 Acidobacteriota bacterium
AACCGGAATCCAAAGCCACTTCACAGCACCCTCCGCCCTCATCCTACCCCACGCTCCTCAACCCCTCCCGCCGGATCGAATACTATAGTCTCCGTGCTGCGATACCTTGGTTTCCTCTTCCTCGCCGGAGCCGCCGCCTCCGCCGCCCAAACCCTCACCGCCAACGGCGTCATCGAGCAAATCAAAGCCCACGTCGGCGTCCCCTGGAAAACCCCCACCGTCGACACCTTCAAAGCCGGCGACCCCTCCACTCCAGTCACCGGCATCGCCGTCACCATGATGGCCACTTACGACGTCTTAGTAAGAGCCGCCGCCCGCGGCGATAACTTGATCATCACCCACGAACCCACCTTCTACAGCCACCTCGACAAAACCGAGGAATTCGACCAAAACCACGACCCCGTCTGGCAACAGAAGGAAAAGTTCATCCGCGACCACCACTTAGTCGTCTGGCGCTTCCACGACCACTGGCACATGCACCGCCCCGACGGCATCCTCACCGGCGTCGTCCAGGACCTCAAATGGCAGTCCTACCAGAGCAAGACCGAGCCCGAACTCTTCAACGTCCCGCCCACCACCCTCGCCGCCCTCGCCTCCCAAATGAAGCAGCGTCTCGGCATAAACGTCGTCCGCGTCGTCGGCGACCCCTCCATGAAAGTCACCACCGTCGCCCTCTCCCCCGGCGCCGGTGGCCCCGAACTCCATATGCAAACTCTCTACCGCGACCACCCCGACGTCCTCGCCATCGGCGAAGTCCCCGAATGGGAAACCATCGAATACATCGCCGACGCCGCCGCCGAAGGCCGCCACTTGGGCCTCATCCTCCTCGGCCACATCCCCAGCGAACAGGCCGGCATGGAGTACTGCACCACGTGGCTCAAAACCTTCCTCAGCGGAGTGAAAATCGAATTCGTCCCCGCCAAAGAATTCTTCTGGCTTGCTAAGTAAGTCGCCGGCCGTTACTGCGCCACGGGAATATACAAAGCCGTCTGCGCGATCGGCTGCCCGTTCTGCATCACCGTCAACGACACATCCCCCGCCGGAAGCCCCGCCGGAACCGTCACGTCAAACTGGTCCACACCCGTCAACCCCGGCGAAAGCCCCTGGTAAACCACTTTCCCTTCGAACGCCCCATTGAACAAAAACGTCACCGGGTTCTGCAACGATGTCTGCCCCTGCGCGATCTGCCCCGTGTAGGCAACCGTAGAAGGATTCACCGGCCCGAATCCCAGCCCGTAAAACACAATCGTCTCGCCCACCTTCGCCGGCGTCCCCTGCACCCCCGGCACCGTCCCGTTCGTCACAAACGAGTTATCCGCATGATACGCCGCCACATATTGCTTCCCATTCACGTTGAAACTCGCCGGCGCCAGGATCCCTCCCTGTAAGTTCGTCACCAGAATCTGCGACGCCACGCTCTGCTGGGCATTGTAAGTCAACACCACCGCGTCCGCCCCGCCCAACGGCACCCCGTCCGGTATCTCCACGTTCACCTGCGTCGGCGAGACATAACTTACATACGCCGGCACCCCGCCGATCGCCACACTCACGTTATCCAGCATCGTTGGCGCCATGCCATTCACGAAGTCGCTCCCCGTCCATGCCCGCGTCGTCCCCGCCAGGTTGCTCCCGTATATCTCGATGAACGCTCCCGGCGCCGCCGTCCGAAACCCGCCGAACGCGCTCGCCATGATCACCCCGTGCGAAGCGATCGTAGGCGTCGCCGTTGCCGTTCCGCCGTTCTGCACAATCGCGGTGATAATCACTAAGTTCCCCAACACCAGCGGCGACCCGGAAGTATAACTCTGCAGTGGAATCTGCCCGAACGCCGAATACACGGACGTCGACGAACCCAGGCCCGTCAGGTTGTAAGTCGGAACCGCCGCAATCTGGTCCATCACGTTCAAGCTCGCCTGGTCCGCCACCTTCGCAAACACCGTAAACGGCCCGTTCGAAGTCGAGTCAAGCTGCGCCGAATTGTCCTGGTTGTTAAAGAAAAATTCGTTCGTCGCGCTGTTCGGCTGCCCGCTCAACAGCGCCATCGCCAGCGTCCCGCGGACATTCGAGTCCTTAAACTCGTTCTGCACCGCTCCGTTCTGGTTAATCGCCACCGGTCCGCTGCTCGTCCACGCGTACCCGCCGCCCTGCACAATGTAAATTCCGCTCTGCACGGACCGGTGAAAAAACGAATTGTTATACGCCCCCGAATTCACATAACTCAAGAAGTTCGCCACATTCAGCGGCGCATCGTTCGGCAGTAACTGCACATTAATATCGCCGAAGTTCGTCTTGATCGTGATTAGCGGCCCGGTAACATTTTGGGCCGAAGCCCCAACCGCCGCCAAAGTAAAAAGAGTACACAAGCACAGCTTCATGACAAATTCAACCTAACTTATAAACTGTCATCCCGCTTAACAGCTTCGGATAGAAATCCGTCGATTTCTGCGGCATCACCCCGCCCGAAAACGCCACCTCCGCCACCTGCTCCACCGTCACCGGCTCCAGCAGAAACGCCGCCTGCGCCTCGCCCTTCTCCACCAGCCCCGCCGCCTCCTCCAACCCTCGCACATACCGCAGGCACCGCTCCTCCCGCACCGCCTCTTCACTGATTCCCAACTGCCCCGCCAGTATCTCCCGGTGCAGCACCTGCACATCCAACTCCCCCGCCTTCCGCGCCCGGTCGATCACGTAAAACCGCCCGCCCGGCACCGCCACGCCCATCCGCATCCGCTCCGGCTTGGGCTTCCGGAACAACTCCGCAATCTCGCCCAACGACCCCGCCTCCCGCGCGCCCATCGCCCGCAGCATCGCCCCCGGCTCAAATCCTTCCACGCCGCTCACCACCCGGTGCGTCGCCAGAATCTTCAACCCCGGCGAATACATATTCACAAACGTCATCATGACGCGGTCCGCTCCCACCACGTTGCCGTTCTCTTTGTAAAAACTCAGCGCCGTCTCGTACCGGTGATGCCCGTCCGCAATCAGCAGTTTCTTATCCGACATCGCCGCCTGCAGCCGCCCCGTCACCTCGGGCGTTGCCGCCACCCACAGCCGGTGTGTCACCCCGTACTCATCCACCACCTCCGCCGCCGCCCCCCCCGCCGACGCCTCCTCCAGAATCGCCTCCGCCTTCCCCTCCGCGTCCGGATACAGCATGAAAATCTGCCCGAAATGCGCCCGCGTGTGCCGCAGCAGCTCCATCCGGTCTTTCTTCGGGCCTGTCAGCGTCTGCTCGTGCCGGTGCACCACCTTCGCCGAATACTCCTCCAGCGCACCCAACCCGATGAACCCCCGCCGCGTGAACCGCTCCCCCGTCCCCGGCAGCGTGAACTCCTGTGAATAAATGTAAAATCCTGGCGCCGGGTCCCGAACCAGCACGCCGTTCCGCGTCCACTCCTCCAAAAGCGCCGCCGCCCGCGTGTAGACATTGTCCGCAGCCGAATCCTGGGCCCGCGTCTCGCCCAGAATTATCCGCACCAGGTTATGCGGATTCAGCGCCAAATACCGCTCGCGCATCGCGGGCGAAATCTTGTCATAAGGCTGTGTGACCAGCGTATCGAGCGGCCCCGCCGCGGGTGCATAGCGGTAGGCTTCAAAAGGATAAATGCGAGCCATGATCTGAAGGGAAACCTTCAGGATACCAGCACCCGCCGTTCAATCCACGAGGAAGGACACGTACATCAGCGCCTGATCGCGCTCAACCTGCATCGCCACCGCGTCCCCCGGCTTCAACCGGCTCACCAGGTCGCGTAGCCCGTCCAGCGTCACCACCGGCACGCCGTTGAACGAGTGAATCACGTCCCCCGGAATCAACCCGCTCTCAATCCGCGCCGGGTCCGCCGCCCGCGCCGCCACAATCACCCCAGCCTCGATGCGCAGTCCGCCCAGCTCCTTCACCAGATCCCGGTCGATCTCCACGCCCAGTATCCCCAGCCGCGGCACCAGGCTCCTCTCCGGATTCACCAGGTCCGCCAGCTTGTCGAAGTTGTGCGGCCGCTGCACCACCGGCACGTCCATCTCCAGCTTCTGCTCCCCCCGCAGCACCGTCAGCTTCGCCACCGACCCCGGCGGCTTCAGGAACAACCCCGCCTCCAGCGCCGGCAAACTCGTCGCCGGCCGCCCATCCAGCGTCAGCACCAGGTCGCCCACCTTCACCCCCGCCTGGTCCGCCGGACCGCCCGCCAGCAGGTCCGAAATAATCACCCCCGAAGCGTCCGGCAGCCCCAGTCCCTTCGCCAGCGCCGGAGTCACCCGCTGCACGTTCACCCCAATCTGCCCGCGATGCGTGTGCCCATACTTCTTAATCTGCGGATAAATCATCCTCACCATCGGCGCCGGAATCGCAAATCCCAACCCCTCGTTCCCGCCCGACTGCGTCAGGATGAACGTGTTGATCCCAATCAGATTCCCATGCACATCCACCAGCGGCCCTCCGCTGTTGCCCGGATTGATCGCCGCATCCGTCTGCACATAAACCATCGGCTTATCCGGATCCGGCTGCCGCAGCGGCGAGCTCACCAGCCCCATCGTCACCGTATTTTCCAAACCCTCCGGACTCCCGAACGCAAACGCCATCTCGCCCTGCTGCACCTGCGCCGGATTGTCCAGCGGCAGCGACGGCAGGTCTTTCCCGTCGATCTTCACCACCGCCAGGTCCACCGTCTCGCTCACCCCGATCACCCGCCCCTCCACCGTCTTCTCATGCCGCTCCAGGTTCTCCAGCGCCGAACTCCCCGCCGGCATCGCCTCCGGCAGAATCACGTGCAAATGAACCGCCCCGCTCACCACGTGCGCGTTCGTGACAATATACCCCGAAGGATCGACAATCACCCCCGACCCCACGCTCGTCTGCTTCTCAATCAGCGCCGTGTTCCGCTTACTCTCCGTCTCCGCCGGACCATACCCCACCACCTCAATCTTCACCACCGCCGGCGAAACCTTCTTCACCAGTTCCCGCATCGAAGCATCCATCTGCTCCAGAGGATTCGTCGCAACCCCGGCATACCCGCTCCCGCACAAAACCACCGCCAAGGCCCACCTACCCAAGTAAGTTGACGCCATGAAAATAATAATCTCCCTAATTTCTACTGGATGCACCACCCCCCAACCAAGTTCCAACCAGCTCCGTTCTTCCTGCTCCCGCCTTCTTGCTCCTGGCTTCTTTACTTCTCCCCCCCGTTCCCAATGCTAAACTCGTATCTTCCATGTCTCGCAGGCAACGGACTTTGAGCCTGCGCGTACTCGGTGTGGTGGCGGCCATTTGCCGCGCGATAGCGCAAGATGCGACGGGGAGTCTTGCAGGCGAAGTGCGTGACGCCACAGAAGCCGCCGTGCGCGGGGCAAATGTAACCCTTCGGCGCCAGGGCACCCCCTTCGAACGCCGCACCTCCACCGGCCCCCGCGGCGAATTCCGCTTCGCCGATCTCCCACCCGCCCTTTATTCCATCCGTGTCGACGCAGCCGGAATGTCCTCCGCCGCCTCGAAAGTCACCGTCAATGCCGCGGCCGCAAGCGCCGTCCGCATCCTCCTCGTGCCCGCACCCATGAAACAAACGGTGCTCGTCGAGGGCGAGGCCTCCTCCATAACCACCCAGCCCGTCGAAGGCGAAAGCACGGTCCTCGGCGGCGTCATCACCGCCAAGGACCTCGGCACGTTCCCCCTCGCCGAGCGCAGTTTCGCCAACATCGCCTACCTCGCCCCCGGCACCGAACCCGTCGAACCCTCCGACCCGACCAAAGCCCGTATCACCGCCGTCTCCGTCGGCGGCAGCTCCGGCCTCAACAACGTCCTCTCCGTCGACGGCGCTGATAACAGCGACGACTACATCGGCGGCTTCCTCCAGAACTTCTCCCCCTCCGCCATCGGCGAGTTCAACTTCCGCACAGCGCAAGAGGACGCCGATACCGGCCGCACCGTCGGCGGTTCCGTCGTCATCTCCACCCACCGCGGCTCGAACGACTGGCACGGCGAAGCCGACCTCTTCGAACGCGCCGCCGCCCTCAACGCCCGCTTCCCCATTGAAAACCCCGCCCCACTGCCCAAGCAGCCCTTCTCCCGCCAAAACTACGTCGGCGCCCTCGGCGGGCCCGTCGTCAAGGACAAGCTCTGGTTCTTCTCCTCCTTCGAATTTGTCGACGAGCACGCCAGCATCGCCTACAGCCCCGCCAGTCTCACTCAGTTCCGCGCCCTCTCCACCCTCGCCTCCAACG
>JAKAJI010000303.1 GCA_021813825.1 Acidobacteriota bacterium
GCGATCCGTCGGCTCCGTTCCCGGCGTCTTGAGTAAGTTCTCCCCCTGCCGCGCCCAATGCAGCGTATCTTCGGAGCTGAGCACCGCCAACCCGTCCCACGCGTCCACAATCATCCAATACCGCCCCTTCCACCAAAAAATCTTCGGACCCTCCCCCGGCAGCCCCGGAACCGCCAACCCCTTCGGCTTCCACTCGTTTAAGTCCCTGCCATCGGCGTAACAAATCGACCCGTTCTTCCCCCGCTCATTTTTAAACCACATCCGCCACCCCCCATCCGCCAACCGGATCACGCTCGGGTCAATCACACGGTCCGACCCCAACTCGAGCTTCGATTCAAACTTCCAATGCCGCAGGTCCCCGCTCGTCAGATGAATAATGTCCCGCGGCGCGTTCCAGTCCCGGAACGTCCCCGGAACCACCGCCAGGTACATGTGATAGGTCCCCCGCCAATCCACAATCTCCGGCGCCCAGTCGCTATAATCGGCCCGACCATAACCCGTCTCCACCGTCCCGTCGTACTTCCACGTCGCCCCGCCGTCCCCGCTCTCCGCGTAGCCGATCTTCGTCCCGTGCACCCATTCCACGCCCGAAAGCCCCGGAACATTTGCCCGCCGGTTTGTATAAAACAGAAACCACTTCTTCTCGCCTCTGTTCCAAACCAGCACCGGGTCCGCGGCTCCATCGTGTACCGGGTCGCGGTACAGCGGCTTGGGCGCGATCTTTCCGTCTCCCTGCCCAATCGCCAGCGGCATCGCCGCTAACCACCCAGCCACCAGCGCCCGCCGCCACGAAATGGTCATGGCCACTACGCTACCAACTCGCCGTCATCCCTCGCTTCCGAAGCCGTTCCCCGCGAAGCCACCTTGCGGTGATAGACTGAGGACCGCTCCGATGGCCTCTTGGATTTTCCGGCGGGTCGTCGCGCCCGACGGAAACTCCCAGGTGAAAAGGCAATCATATTCAAGTCCATTTAGTGAACCCCAGCGACATGTCCTTCGGGACTGCCGTCATCACCCCGCGCTGGCTCTATGTCCTGGCCTCCGCCACGCCCCGCTCCTTCGGCGATCCCCTCATCTGGGATGAAACGCTCGAACAGATCGATCCCGCCCGCATTCAGCCCGGCGACGTCGCCGGCATCGGCATCCACACCGGCAACGCCCTCCGCGGCTACGCCCTCGGCCGCCAACTCCGCGAACGCGGCGCCTGGGTCGTCTATGGCGGCATCCACGCCTCGCTCTATCCCGAAGAAGCCTTCGAATACGGCGGCGCCCACGCGGTCGTCAAAGGCGATGGCGATGTAGTCTGGGCGCAAGTCCTCGCAGACTGCGCCGCCGGCAGCCCCACCCGCATCTACGACGGCGGACGCCTCGACGCTTCCCAGTTCAAGCCCGCCCGCTGGGACCTCATGCCCGACAACGCCTACATGTGGGCCTCCGTGCAAACCGTCCGCGGCTGCGCCAAACACTGCTCGTTCTGCTCCGTCTGGCGCACCGACGGCCAAAAACCACGCCAGCGCCCCTCCGACGCCGTCATCGAAGAAGTCGTCGAACTCCGCCGCCGCGGCTTCCGCTTCATCGCCCTCGCCGACGATAACTTCTATCCCGTCTCCTTCACGGACCTCCGCCTCGCCGAACGCCAGAAGAACCAACCCCGAATCGACCAGCTCGCATCCATCCGCAAGGAGCGCTTCGAACTTATGCAACGTCTCGCGGAACTCCCCAACGACATGGTCTTCTTCACCCAGATCACCATGGAAGCCGCCGAGGACCCCAGCTTTCTCGACGCCATGCGGAACGCCCGCATCAGAGGCGCCCTCGTCGGCGTCGAGGCCGTCACCGCCGAAGGACTCAAAGCCGTCTATAAGGACTTCAACTGCTCCGGCGACACCCTCATCGACCGCCTCCAAACCTTCCGCAAACACGGCGTCCACGTCCTCGGCTCCTTCATCTTCGGCCTCCCCACAGACCGCCCCGATACCTTCGACGCCACCTGCGAGTTAGCCCGGAAAGCCGGCCTCACCTTCGCCCAGTTCGTCATGCTCACCCCCTTCGCCGGCACCGTCGACTTCGAGCGCTGGGAAAAAGACCGGGCCGCCGAAGGTGCCACCGTCGCCGGCATCCCGCTCACCCGCTACTGGCTTATCCCTCAGCCACAGCGCCCGAAAATGTTCATGGCGCATCCCACCATGAGCTGCGACGAAATCCGTATGCGAACCCAAGCCGTCTGGGACCGCTTCTATAGCTTCTCCAGCGTCTGGCAGCGCTCCCGCTGCACTCCCAATTTCCGCTCCCGCCTCGCCTTCCTGTTCGTCTCCAAACTCTACCGCCAGATGTACGCCAACACCGGCATCGCCACCGACAGCGCCCGCCGTGGCCGCGCCAACCGCTGGGCGCGCTGGCTCTCCAAGCCCTGCCGCCGCTTCTTCCGGACGGCCCCCATGCCGGACCTCCAGATCCCCGACGAACGCGCCGCCTTTCCCGCGTTAACTCCGGAAACCGAACCTGCGGCCGGTGGCTTCCAAATCCTCGGATAATCCAGCGTCCCCCCTCACCGCCCGAACTCCCGCCGGATCTCCCGCGGGTCGTCGCACTGAAGCAGCGCTTTCGCCTCCGCCGCCGTCTTCGGACGAGCCAATCGCGCCTTCCCCGGGTCGAACACCCGCTTGTCCGACGGCTTGGCCCGGAACGGCTCCAGGTCTGGCGTCGCCTGAAACATATCGCCTAAGTCATCTGCCAACGCATCCTCTAAATTCAACGGCCCGAGCCCCAGCATCTCGTAAATGGTCCTCTGCACGCTCCCCATGCTTACGTGCCGGTGCGAAACATGACCCCGCTTCGCATAAGGACTCGCCACCACCAGCACGCTCCGGTGCGCGTCCACATGGTCCACGCCTCCCTGCGCGTCATCCTCGATCGCAATCAGCGCGCTGTCCTTCCAAATCGCGCTCTGCGAAATCCACCCCACGATCTCCCCCAGCGCCAGGTCGTTGTCCGCCACATACGAAGCCCGGTACGGATACCCGTCGCCCGGTCTCGGCTTCGTCGTATGATCGACCGGCAGGCGGATCACCGTCAGCGCCGGCGCCTTCCCTGCTCGCACCAGCGCCGAAAAATCCCGCACAAACTCCCGGTACCGGAACTGATCCGGTATCCCTAAGTTGAAGGTCGGGTACTTCCGGTCCGTCGAAACATACACCGGCTCGGGAACCGGTGAGTCCAGAACCAGTCTCTGCCCTTCCGGCGCCGACCCATCCATCTCATCTGCGCCCTCTAACTCCAAACCCTCGCCATAATTCCGCAGCGTCAACCCCGACCCCGCAATATGCTCCCAAAGCATCCCAAATTCCGGCTCATCCTCCGGCATCGGCGCGTCCGCCCCTCCACCCAACGCCCTCCGCCCCGGAGCCTCGCTGAACCAGTCCTCCTTCCGCCGCCCGCCATACTCGGTCGTCCACGACATATTCATCCACGGCGCAGGCGCCGCCCCCAGCGCCCACCGGTGCCCATCCGCCGAAACGTCACTGTCCACAAAAAAGGCGTCGCTCGTCCCAAACCGCTCGGCCATCGCATGCGCGTTCGGAGTAACTCGCACGTCCCTCACCCGCGCGTCCTCTTCCGCCCAACCCTTCATCCCCCACCGCGCCAACTGCGGCGCCCC
Organism: Acidobacteriota bacterium; assembly: GCA_021813825.1. GTDB lineage: Bacteria > Acidobacteriota > Terriglobia > Bryobacterales > Bryobacteraceae > JAJYKC01. The sequence continues at coordinate 3,659 of JAKAJI010000303.1, forward strand.
ATTCACGCCCGGCAGATCCCCCAGAATTTCATCGAACGTCCGGTTCTCGCGAATCACCAGAAACACGTGCTTCACCCGAGGCACCCTCTCGCCCTCACCTCGCGCTGCCAGGTTATTCGCAATCACATTCTTCGTGTCCGCCCCTAAGTCCTCTGTCCCGCCTATCTTTATCGCTGACAAACTCCCATACTCCAGCGACCCGATGTAATTCCCCCTCTCCCGGCTCGTCTCCCCCGCTTCTTTACCGTTCGGTCCCGCGCCTTTCCCCTTGTTATTCACCACCCACAGCGTCTTCCCGTCCGGAGAAATCGCCGTCGCCGCCGGATACCACCCCACCGGCAAATGCCCCAGCACTCTTCCCGATGCCTCGTCCACCATCGCCACCGCATCGATTCCCGCCTCCGTCACATAGATCCGTCCCCCACCAACCGCCACGCCCATCGGCATCACGCCCCGCAATGCCCGCCCATGCCCGTCTTCGAATCCGCGCCCCGAAAACGGAGTCAGGGCGATCTCCCGTTCCACCTTCTCCCCGTCCGCCGTCACCACCGCCAGCGTGTCCTCGTGGGCCAATGCCACGTACACCCGGCCGCCATCCACCGCCACCCCCGCCGGCGCCGCCCCACCCACCTTATCGCCCGCAATCCTCTTGCCCAGTCTCAACTTCGCCGTAACTTCGAGCTTCCCGTCTCCGCTCACCGAGTAAGTCCACAGCGAACTTCCCCGTACGCTGTTCTCATCCCCCAGCACCGCCCGCGCCTCTTTCGACGGATATCCGAACGGAGGAAACCGTAGCCCCGTCGCCAAAGGATCTTCCTTAGTAACTCCCTTCACCGTCTTATACTCGAACAACCCCGAGTTAGTCACATACAACCGCCGCCCGTCCGGACCAAGCGTCATCTCCAGCGGGTTCACGCCCGTCGGAGCACTCCCCACTACCCGCCGCGCCGCCGTGTCCACCACCACAACCCGCCAGTTCCCCTGGTCGAGCGCATACAGGATTCTCCCGTCCCCGGACAGCGCCACCGTCGCCGCAAAACTCTCCGGCCCCAGCGGAATCCGGGCCACCCTCGTCCACTCCTGCGTCTCCCACACATCCACCGCCCCCGAATCCCCCGTCGCGTCGTACAGCAGCCTTCCGTCTGGCGAGTACGCCACCCCCGCGTGAACCTCCACGCCCGGATCGTTCTCTCGTCCCTCCGGAATCTGCCGCACCCGTTCCTGCGCCGTCCCCGGCCGGTCCACGATGTTCAACGAAAACGGCCACCCAATGCACGGAACCACAATCTGCCGCCCATCACCGCGCACCGTCAGCGCAAACGGATACGGCGCCAACTTCGTCCACGTCCCCACCGGCCGTATCCGCCGCCCATTCGGCAGCACCGCATCTACACTTTCTGCCCATCCCGCCGCCGCCAGTAACGCCACTGTAATTAACCCGACTGTCATCTTCCGCATTGTGCTCACTTAAGCACTCTATCACCTGCCTTCGCGCCGCCTTTCTCCAGTTCTGATACGATCTCCCGGTGATGCTACGTACCGTCCTAATCGCCCTCTTGCCGCTCACCTTTGCAGCAGCCCAGTCCGCCCAAACTCCACGCCCATGGGGCCAGAACCCCAACGGCATGCACATCTTCATCTGGGCCGGCCTCAAGTCCCACCTCGCCGGCCAGCACGACTATCCCCAGTTCCTTGCCGACTGGAGTAAGATCCTCACCGATCACGGAGCTATCGTCGACGGCGCCCTCCATCCGCCCTCCGCCGCCGACCTCGAACACACCGACGTCGTTGTCATCTATAAAGGGGACGCCGGTTACCTCACCGGCCCCGACAACACCGCCCTAACGTCCTACATCAAACGAGGCGGCGGCCTAGTCAGCCTCCATGACTCCCTCTGCGGACCTGACCCCGCTTACCTCGCCACCTTACTCGGCGGCGCTAAGAAACACGGCGAGGTCAACTTCACCCTCGACGCGCCCATCCACTACAACGTCGTGGATGCCAGCAGTCCCATCATGAAGGACATGACGGACATAACCATCTGGGACGAAGCATTCTTCAAAATGACCTGGTCCAAGGACCCCGCCATCCACGTCCTGGCCACCGTCACCATCCCCAAAACCCGCTGGACCGAAGGCCACACCGGCGAAGTCGTCCCCCAAATCTGGACTTACGAACACACCCTCCCCGGAGGCCAACCCGCCCGCGCCTTCGTGTTCATGCAGGGCCACACCTACGCCAACTTCGCCAACTATCAGGTCCAGCGCACCCTCCTCCGAGGCATCGCCTGGGCCGCCAACCGGCCCGTCGACGAACTAATCAACTACGTCCCCCCGCCGCGCCCCACCCGTCCAGGAGGTTTCCCCCCGCCGCCGCCTTCAAGCGGTGCGAGGTAACTTACTCGCCGTCCATCTGGACAACATCCTTGCGGCGACTCTCCGGCGTCACTACTAACCTCTCGATCCGCCTGCCCGCATACCGCCCCTCCACCGTCGTGTTCCGCGATGCGTGTAACTTGAACTCCACATCCCAT